>CAYZMZ010000020.1:0-17144 GCA_964479655.1 uncultured Planctomycetaceae bacterium | reverse complement strand
GCATAAACCGTATTTCTCATGATTATTGGAGGCTCGGCAGGATTTAGAATGATGATCGCTTTCGTTTTGCGAATCCCCGTAAAAAGTTTAAGTGCATCTCTGGTTGTCTGTGTAAATTCGTCAATATTGTTTCGTGTGCCCATTCCTGCCGAACGCGAGGATATTGACGCAACCAGTTCACAATAGGAGGTATCGGGATGTACTTGGGAAATTGCCCACGCTATCGGAATGGCTGCCTGCCCTCCACAGGTTATCAAATTGACATTATCGACATCAAGACATTCTTTAAGATTCAAAACAGGGATACACATTTTTCCAACACATGCCGGGGTTAAATCAAGAGCGAATTTTCCCAGCTTTTTTAGAATTGGCGCATGAATTAAATGCCCTGAAACGGAAGTTGCATCAAATACAACATCGCAAACCGAAGGTTTTTCCAAAATCGCATCAATCGATTTATCGGAAACGGGAATACCCATTTTCCATGCCATTTGCATTCCGTCCGATTCCAGATTTCGTCCTGTAAAAAGCGAACATTTCAAGTACGCCGACCTCTGTATTTTCATCAGCAAATCACTTCCAATGTTTCCTGTACCAATAATTGCTACATTTACTTTTTTTAAAGATTCTATGTTCACCACAAATTCCTTGTTGTTACTCTCGAAGTCAACTCAAAAATTTATCCACCAAAATTCGTATTCACTTTGAAAATCATTCATACCGTATTTTGTTTGGGTAGAGCACTGAGTTTTTTGCCTGTTCTATTTCGTTACTGATATAGGATAGCTTTTGCAATAAATCTCTCAAACAGGGGCGTGATTATCTCCTCTTTTGTTCTGCAAATTACACAGATACCCTCAATCACATTGCGTACGAACTCTTCCCAAATCTTCTACACTTCTCCCATTATAATCCCTGCCGTTGCTTTAGTCAAGACCCGCTAAAAAGTATTATTGGATTTTTTCGGGAATTGTTGAAATTCTGGAAAAACGCAACGGGTAATCCAATTTCAGGGAACCGTACCGTAGTTCGCCCTCAAAATAGTCCGTTGAGTACTCCGTTCCTGTCAGCAAAAAACATGATGTCAACAGATAAGACAGACATAAATCTACCCCTATCGGCAATTTTGCTGAATGGAATCTACAATATCCGCTAAAATTCGCTGTTCCAAAAGAGGGTCTCGACCGCGATTAATCCATTGACCGTCATCCGACGGAACTAAAATCGGATCGCGAAACGTTTCTCGAGAATCCGATAAAAATGAATTGCCCGATGATATTTGCGATCCCAACGGATGCTTAACGTTTTCGATTTCCTTATTGACGATTATATCTATCATAAACTGATTTTTAACACCGCTGACGGAATCTTGCGGGATAACCCGAACTCGCGCTTGACGGCTGATCGATTGAAGCGTCGATTCCCATCGCTGGTCAAATCCAACGGAATCTTTCTTCCACGGCTCGAAAATCGTAGCTCCGCAAACTCGTCCGGTAGATAAATAACCGCCGTTGATAATACCCCCAATTTGTCGGCAGGGATCTTCATGCTGAATGGGAAAGTATTTTTGAACGGAGGATACAATCGCCTCCCACAATTTTTGCGGATTGTTACAGGTTACTATAATTGAATTATTGTACAGTTGTTGTTCGGAAATCGTTCCTGCCGGTATGGTCTGCCCCGAAACAGACCCCAAGTTCGCCTGCGGAGTGGGGCAGGAATTAGCAGGACAATTTGTCGGCGGACAAGTGCTCGTCGTCGAACAACCGCACAAGACACCGGTAAATAAAATCAGCAGGAATAATTTCCTAAAATATATCACGACTTTACTGAAAATCGAATCGTTTGAATTGTATTGGTATTGCTGTTGGAATATTGTAAAATTTTATCTAACACGTAATTATACTATGACTACATGAATTTTTCTTCTTGACGTCGTTTTGATTTCGCCCTCGCAAGAATAAATACTCACAGTTTTATGGATTATGGCGAAATGAAACGACTGAGGTTTGTTCTGCAAACCGGAAAAAGTCAAGTGGAACCAGTTTATTTGCAGGAATTTGCCGTTGTTGTTGACGAATTGGTTCCGCACGGAGCGCACGGACTGACAGACGGACTGCATGGCGTGTACGGGGTACATGGAGCGCATTGGCACGGATACGGGGAACAGCATTCGTCTTCTGTGGCACAGCCGCCCGACAATCCAATTGTCAGCAGAATCACAGATAAAATAATCAATCCATACGTTTTGCTCATTTTTTTCTTCCTTGAAAATAAATTTACAACCGAAACACCCTAATCTCGCGGTTTGCCCGGAGTATTTTCTCTGGACAACCGCTGTTTTATCGTCCGTTATTCTAAAACCCCTTTTATGAACGGTGAAAATCAAATCGTCTGATTGACAAAGCTAATCTGGGGGATTTCAAACCCGAAACGATGAAACAACGTATGTTATTTACTCAATTTACGCTTATATTGCAAGACCAATTTGGATTTTTTAATCAGAAATTTCTCCTTTTAGACTCTATATCATTTTAAAGGAATGATATTTTTACATTTATATCATACAGAGCAGATATAATTGTTATTGATAACAGCTTTTCTGATACGTTGATTTCTATCCGAGTTTTTTGGGGGATTTGTAGATTCGGTAATCAATCCCCCGTAAACGGTTTGTCGGCTGAGCCGATTTAAACTATGACTACTTGAATTTTCCTCTTAACATCGTTGGGATTTCGCCCAATAAGTTGAGCTAAATCCTTGTTTTGCCGATCAGTGACGAAATAAAACGACTGGTTTATGAAAATATAAACCGGAAAAACTCAAGTGGAGCCGCTTTAGTTATGTTCGATTTCGGTAAAAGCGGGAAATTCACCTTGCTTGTTTTTTATCGAAATAATACAATTTTTTATGTAGCCGATTCGGTAATCTTCGTAGAGTATAATAACCCTGTTTTTACCGGGCAACGCATTAAAATTGATTATGGGTTTTTGATCGTACTTCGTTCCGTTTATCCAAACCGTTGTTTTTAAGTGCGGCCAGGTATATTCCAACGTAAACGGAGTTGAAACCGTATCGGAGTTCTCAAATTCCATCGCGTAAGCGATAGCAGGTTCTCGAACGGGTTTGCAATTGTCAACGGCAATCGTATAAGGAGCGAATTTGCTGTTTTGAGAAACGGGCATCCATTGAGCCTGCTGGTCTTTTTTCAATTCAATGGGTTTTAACGGAGTTTTAGGAATCGACATGGATTGCAGTTCGTTTCCAATTTTGCTTGATTCAACAGCTCCTACGCATAACGCCGTATCACGTGGAACAGAGCGTTTAACAGGCGGTTGAGATACGGTTGTTGTTGAATATAAGCGGAATCGTTGATTCTCCCGACAGAAATTTAGTTCGGCGGTAATAAACAAGTCGGCGTCTTGATAAAGCGGATCGGTATCAATTTCGGGCAACGGATAAAATGCTTCGGACGGGTTGAGATGGCAAATAAAGGTTTCGCCCGGAGCGATAGGAGGAATCTGATTTGAAATCACATAAGCCGATTTATCCGGCAAACGCCATTTTAGCGGCAGACGGATAGAATAGCATAAATCTTCTAGCGGTTTGTCGGAGGTATTGCGAACCTGCCAGAAAAGTCGATTTGCTTTTATATCGACAAAAATAGCGGTTTCGATTCCAGGGATTTTTCCCGATTTTAACACACTATTTTCCGTTTTATTGTCGGGATTATCAACGCGATCTATGGTAATCGGCAACGCTTTGGGGGAATCGATTTTTGAGATCATAAATTCACCTTCCCGCGAAACGGCAATCGTTTGATTGTTATACTTAACCGACTTGGGTAACGGAGAAATTTTGAAACCTGTTGGAACGTTAGCTCCCAAAACGCAGGGCTGAATACGCGAAAAAGAAAAACGGAGCGTTTCAGGAGATGATTTCGATGAATCGTTCGCATATTTCCGCGTCTGTAAATCGCCGTCTGAAAACACTTTTATCGGTTTAATATACAAATAATTAGTACAATAAGCGATATATTCGTTTGCCGTACAGTACCAGTATTGCGGATTATGAGATTGTGAAGCTAGAATTTTGCTGAATGTTTCAAACCCGTTTTCGGCACTTCCCTGCCATGGGTGCATTCCGAGGACAAAATACGGTCCGCATTGATCCATTCGTCCCGCTTTTAACTCGTTTTCCGCGCTGGACCAGCTGGCATCGAAAACGGATTGCTGCGGATTCCGGTCGTTAGCAGTTAAAAGTTTACAGGTAACTAATTGTTCAGGCGTTAAATTCAGTTTACTATAAGACCAGGTAGGTTCTGAAAGTCCCATAAATCCCGCTTTTTTTAAGGCGATTCCCATTTTATTTAAGGCGTCCGGCTCGGTAATCGATGGGTGCATGCCGTTGGGAAAGGTAAACGCGATAACCGACGAATCGGTTTTTCGTTCCAGTTCAATTCGATTTTCCATAATCTCCCTGAACATATAGTTAGGAGAACATATTTGCAGCGATGGGTGCGTTGTTGTATGCGCTCCGATGGAATTATTATCCGCCAGAATATTTTTGATTACCGATTGATAAAATTCGTCTGAACAGGAATTGATAAAAAATGTACCTTTCCACCCGTTTTCGGCTAACGCCTGAGATACCTTTTTACTGTCGGCGTTTGAATCGTCCCAACGAGAAGAAATCGCCCGCGTTTTACCCGCCGGAAGTTCCAGAGGAGTTAATTGGGCCTGTTTCGCTTCTTCGGACGAATTATATTCAACCGTAATTTGCTCTTCGACCCGTTCGCCGGGATTGAATTGCGCCCCAAGAGAACAATTGATTGCAAAACAACTCGTTATAACGCCAATTATTACAATTCGATTCATGATATACCAGTTTTGTTAATTTACATTTGTTTACAGATACGTGAATTACAAATACTTACGAAACCCTTTGACGGTATTGTCGTACCCCTGTTGAACGTAAAGTTTATGAGCCTTCGTTCGTTTGGCGGCCGAAACCAGCAGCAAGGATACGCAATCATGCGACTGGGCAATCGCCTCAACCCGATTCAGCAGCGCCCGTCCAATACCGTGATTCCGAAACGATTCTTTAACGATAAAATATTCAACGATCATAAAAGGGCGGCAGTTGAATGCCGTCGAATGGGTTGCCGAACATTGAATCGTACCGACAACCTGATTATCGACGCAGGCGACCAGAAGCGTATTGCAAAAATCCTGCTTCATCGCCTCCAGCGCGGATTCCATGGCTGAAATATCAGACTGCGTTTCTATCAATTCCGCATATAGCTGATTGATTTGCGGTAAATCTTCTTTTCGAGCGGAACGAATTTCAAAAGGCAGGTCTGACATTATGTATATCGTATATTAAAGTTTACCTTAGATTTCCCGGTTTCGATTCCATAACTCCGCCGTTTCATTCCGTTCTAATTAATATACTGGTTCCACTTGACTTTTTCCGGTTTGAATAACAAAACGCAGTCAAGAGAAAAATTCAAGTAGTCATAGTATAAATCCAAGGTTGGTTCTAATCAGGGCGAATAAAAACGACTTCGAGGGGGTAAATTGCCGGGGATTACAACAAACTCCGTTTAAGCAAACGCCGTTGCATAAAACGCTATTACAAAAAACGGCGTTGCAAAAAACGGAACGCGCTTCTTATTTGATTTTTTCGGAAAGAAGCGGTAGTAACTCTTCGCGTTTGACTCGCTTTTGTTCTAACGAATCGCGATCTCGAACGGTAACCGTACCGTCGGTTAGCGTTTGACTGTCAATAGTAATACAGAACGGAGTTCCAATTTCATCTTGACGTCGATAGCGCCGTCCGATAGCCGCCTTTTCGTCGTAGAAGCAGTTGAAATGCTGTTTCAATTCGCCGTAAATTTCCGCGCCTAATTCAGGCATTCCGTCTTTCTTAACCAGCGGTAAGATAGCCGCTTTGAACGGAGCTAAGCGCGGATGCAGCCGCAACACGGTACGGGTTGTCATTTTGCCGCTGTCGTCGGGAGCCTGATCTTCCTGGAACGCCTCGCATAAAAACGCTAAAGTCGCGCGGTCTGCCCCCGCCGACGGCTCAATTACGTGAGGAATGAATCGCTGACCGGTTAAATCGTCAAAGTAAGACATGTCCTTGCCCGAACCGCGATGTTTCGGCTTGCCGTTTTCGTCCAATTCGACAACCAGTTTTCCGTCTTTGGAAATCAGCTTGCCTTCCGAATGACTTCGCAGATCGAAATCACCGCGGTGAGCGATGCCTTCCAACTCACCGAAATCGCCCGGCTGAAGGAACGGATACGCGTATTCTACGTCTGCCGTACCGGTTGAATAATGCGACAGTTCCGATTTTTCGTGATCGCGCAGACGAAGTCTATCTCCGCTTAATCCCATTTGTAAATACCAGTTATAACGGCGATTACGCCAGAACTCATACCATTGACGAGATTGTTCCGGCGGGCAGAAAAATTCGATTTCCATCTGTTCAAACTCGCGGGAACGAAACGTAAAGTTTCGCGGGGTAATTTCGTTTCGGAACGATTTACCAATCTGACCAACGCCAAACGGAACGCGCACGCGGGTAGAATCGATAACATTCTTAAAATTAACGAAAATTCCCTGCGCGGTTTCAGGACGCAAAAAAGCCGCGTCCTGCTCTGTTCCCAAGGCTCCGACGATTGTTTTGAACATCAAATTAAATTCACGCGGCGGGGTCAGCGTTCCCAAATGCTTGGCTTCCGGAGCGAGAACTTCGGAGAAGTCGTCCAGCTTGGTTAAAGACGTTATATCAGAGGTAAACTTTAATTCCGCTTCGTCTTTACCGCGAAGATTGAAAAATTTCATCGCTCTGTGATGAATTTCAACTTGCGCATCTTCCGATTTTGGATCGGCGGTAATAAACGCTCGTTGACCTTTGCATTCCGCCCAGCGTCCGAGCATTTGATCGTAACGATAGCGGCATTTGGATTCCGTGCAGTCAACCATTTCGTCGTGAAACAGATCGTAATGACCGGAACATTTCCAAACTTGCGGGTGCATGATAATAGAGCAATCCAGTCCAACCATTTCAAAAGGAGACGGCGCGCCGGGCATTTGAATTTTTTCGTTGTGCGCCTGAACCATGTCATGCCACCACGCTTCCTTAACGTTCCGTTTGAGTTCGACGCCCAGAGGACCGTAATCCCAAAATCCGTTTAATCCACCGTAAATTTCGCTGGACGGAAACAGGATTCCCCTACGTTTACAAAGGGTTACCAAATTCTTCATTTTATCTGGATTAAAATTTGATTCTGTGGACATTTTTTTATTATGAAGGTTAAAATTATTTGAAAAAACGGGGATAAATCGGGGGGAAGGACTGTACGATTCCTCCTAAATAATAAACGGAACTGAAACTTATACTGCGATTCGCTGATTTTTTCCAACAACGCCGTTTTGATTTCGTCCAACAAACAGAGCGAACTGTTGTTTTACCAATGGGGGCGAAATCAAACGGCTGGCGTACATTCTATGTAAACCGGAATATTTCAAGTGGTTTGAGTATAAACTATTCCAACTATCGCAGATTATCTCATAATAGAGAAAAAAGTCAATAGCAGGCACTTCAAACGGGAAAAACAGAGGTTTGGGAGCGCGGACGTCCCCGACCGCAATAAAAAATAACGGGAAGGCACGAAAACACGAAGGAGCACGAAGCCCCGTGCCGGGGAGGCGGTTCAGCTACCTCCGATTGCCGAAAAGTTGGTTGGCGTGTGGGTAATATTACCGATTTTGAATACAAAATTGAACAGATGTATACACGCAGGTACGGAGTCCTCGCCGTCCTGCGGTCGTCCTCGTCCACTTAATATTGCTGATTTTGAATACCGCCCTGCCCCCAACGCCGTTAGGCGTTTCCGTTTGGTAGAACGCCGAAAAACCAACCGAATTGGAACCGCTCCCGGAAGATTTTCTGCTTGTAAAAAATCCCGCCCGCTTTTATTCTATTTGGTAATTGACCTTATTTTTGTCTGTGCTATACTATCTTTATAGGTAAAAATAACCAATTATTAAATATGTTTGAAAATTATATCGATCAAATTAGAATACGTAAACCGCTGGTACATTGTATTACCAACTACGTAACGGTTACCGACTGCGCTAATATACTGTTAGCTTGCGGAGCGTCCCCGATTATGGCGGACGATATTGCCGAGGTTGAAGAAATTACCTCGATTTGCAATGCGTTGGTTATTAACATCGGAACGCTCAATTCCCGAACGATAGAATCCATGCTAACCGCCGGAAAAATAGCGGAGAAATTAGGACACGCGCTCGTTTTGGACCCGGTCGGCACTGGAGCTTCGCGATTTAGAACGCAAACGGCGTTGAAACTCATCGCTGAAATCCCTTTTACGGTTATTCGCGGGAATATTTCGGAAATTAAAACGCTGGCTGTCGGAACGGGACAAACGCAGGGGGTAGACGCCTGTCCAGAAGAGGCAATTTGCGAATCCAATCTGTCGGAGATAATCGACATGGCGAAACGGCTGTCCGAAAGAACCAAAGCGGTTATCGCTATTTCCGGCTCCATCGATGTTATTACCGATTCCGACAGAGTTTTTTTAGTTCGCAACGGTTGTCAAATGATGTCGCGAATAACCGGTTCCGGCTGTATGCTAACCGCTTTAACGGCAGCGATGTTAGCGGGGAATCCGGAGGTTCCGCCGGTAGAATCGACAACTGCGGCTTTTGCCGAAATGGGAATTGCGGGGCAAATTGCCGAAGTCGGCGGCGGACGGACGGCAGCCTATTGTCCGACCTGTTTACAGCTGCCCTGTATCCCGCCCGGTACGGCAGCTTTTGCGGCTGATATGATGGACGCCATTTCCTGGTTTAACTCACAAATTTTTAGTTTAAAGGCACAAATTGAACAGAGATGAAAATCGATAGAAATTCATTAAAATTATACGCAGTTACAGATAGAAGCTGGCTTGCCGGAGCGACGCTTGCCAGTCAGGTGGAACAGGCGTTATGCGGAGGAGCAACATTTGTTCAGCTACGGGAAAAGCATCTTTCCGAATCGCAATTTCTTGCCCAGGCATTGGAATTGAAAGAACTCTGCCGTCGATATAACGTTCCGTTTGTTATTAACGACAACGTTGAAATTGCTCTTCAATCCGGAGCCGACGGCGTTCACGTGGGACAGTCCGATGCGCCGTTGGAACAGGTTCGCCGATATTTGGGCAACGATAAAATTATTGGCGTTTCTGCTCATACGGTCGAGCAAGCGATTTTAGCCGAAAAGCAGGGGGCGGATTATTTGGGCGTCGGAGCGATGTTTGCGACTTCAACCAAACTCGATACCGATATTGTATCCCTTCAAACGCTACGAGATATTTGTTCATCTGTTACAATTCCGGTAGCGGCGATTGGAGGCATTAATCAGGACAACGTCCGACCGCTAATCGATACGGGAATTGCGGGCGTTGCGGTTGTTTCCGCTCTGTTTGCGCAGCCGAACATAGAAGCGGCGGCTAAGAATTTATTAAAAGCCATGTCAAATTATACTTGATCGGACTTGAAAAATTCCCCCCCGTTTATTCCGGGTTATTCCGGTTTATATGTTCGTAAACCAGCCGTTTCATTTCGTTTTCCCTCAATAAAACAAAGAGTTGTTTTGATTCTGCGGACGGAAATCAAAACGACGTCAAGGGAAAAAAATCATGTGCTTATAGTATAGATCGTTACACCGTTATTATAGAATAAATCATGAAACCTGTTAAACTGATTTTAATTTTGATAATCGTTTTGCTGATTCCTCTGATTCCGTTTATATTATGGAATCAGAGCATAGAGGAATCGGTTGTTCACTGGACAACAACCTGCTCAAACGATCCTCTGCTAATTTCCGGTGCAACGATCGGCTTGCTGACTGTAGACCTGTTTTTACCGATTCCCTCCAGCGTATTGAGCGTATTTGTAACCCGTCAGTTAAGTACGATTATTTCTCCCAGCTGGTTGGGTATGATTATATCTATACTGGTAATATGGACAGGTATGACTTTAGGCGCACTGAGTGCCTGGCTGGTCGGAAAATTCGGGGGCGAAGCGATTGCCCGGCGTTTTGCGGGAGAAGAGCAGTTTACCCAGATACAGGAAATCAGCAACAGACACTCAGCCGCGATTTTGGTTATATTACGGGCGGTTCCGTTATTTTCCGAGGCGGCGGCGTTGGCGATGGCCTGCTCCGGGGTTCATTTTTGGAAGAAGTTCTTTTGTCCAATCGCCCTGAGCAACGCAGGAATCGCGCTTATATACGGCTTGCTCGGTACGACGGATAATAAGTTACCGCTGTGGGCGATAATAATCGCTTCCATCGCGTTACCTGCAACGGTTTCGTTAATCGCAAAATTCATTTTACGTTCCCGAGGCTGAATACCTCCGATTCCCAATACCGCTTGAATTGCCCCGTTCCTTTTACGACCTCGCCCCGGCGTTTATTTATCAAGGCATTTCGTTTCTGCGTACGGCAATTGTTTCAGCTGGATTGCCGACAACAATATGCAAAGGCGCAACGTCTTTACAAACAACCGCTCCGGCTCCAACAACCGCTTGAGAGCCGATATTAGCTAGAATAACCGCTTTTTCCCCAATCCAGCTATCGCGTCCGATTACAATCGGAACGTATACCCCGCCCTGCTCGCGAATCGGAACGTCGATTTTCTCGAATAAGTGCTGTTTTGTACCGTTGCAAACCGAGACCCCGGAAGCAAGAATACAATCGTCTTGTAAATCCGCATCGCCGATAATACAGTAGCTGCCGATATAAACCGAAGTCCCGATTTTTACCGTTGGATGAGAAAAAATCGTACCAAATCCGATATACGCGTTCCAGCCGCAAGCGGATAAAATCCAGCGGTAAAATCCCCATCGCAAAAAAACGCCGGGTAAGCCGGGAATTAAAGCAATCAGCTGGGAACAATCCGCAAAAGCCCCTTGTCGTCCGCGAATTATCGCGTAAATCCAGTAAATCAAAACAAGAGGAAGCATAATCAACATCGACAGAATATATACGCAAAATTTCATCTGATTATTTTATTGTAGAATCGGGATTGGACGCTATTTCCGATACGGGTTGCGCTTTTTCTTCGGGTGTTTTTCCCTCCGGCTGAACTTGTTCGTCCGATTTTTGTTTGTCTGAATCGGTACTAGCTAATTCCGCTTTGGAATCTTGAGCCGCTTTTTCCTTTTCCAAAATCGCCAGCTGCTGTTGAGTTGGAATATTAATTCCTTCCGGATGCGTTATCGCGCCGGCAAGTTCGGTTTGATTTTCCGGTGCTGACTTCAATCTTAAAACGGGAGATTGTTTAGCCCGATTTTTATCCGCATCATTTTGCACAAAATAGGCTTGATCCCGAACGGAAACAGCGACATTGTCGGTTTTTTTATCCCACAAATCGGCTAGCGGAACGCTGACCGACGAATCGATCAATTGCGGTTTTTCGATAATATCGCCCGTTCGATACGGTCCTCCGCCTAAAACCCAGAGATTTTTTACGTTAGAATCTTTTTCGTGCATTCCAGATTGCCATAACGGTAATCCAGTAGTTCGATTGTAAGCAAAAACGGCGATTTTTGCGTTCGCACGCTGCCCTTTTCGTTTAGCTAGAGCAATTTCAGGAATCGTAATTGATCCTGACGATACAAAAGTGGGCGTTGTTATTTCAGGAATTCCGTAAACAACCTCATGTTCGTCGGTTCCGATAGCACCTGAGCGGACTTCAACAATATAGTCCGCTGATTTGCGTTCTTCCATTAAAAGCGCTCCGCAAGCCAAAACCTGCTGACGGATAGAACTGGCAAGATAGTTAGAATCAGCACCCGAGGGAAGCGGGGCAACATCTAAAAATATCTTTTTTCCCGCTAAAACGCTGAAATCAATTTCCGTAATGGCCCTGTCAATAGCATCCGAAACCAGCAGCTGTTCGGTTGCGGTTCTGGAAGTATTACTGGTTTTCATCGTCCCGCAACCGGCAAATTGCAGCATAAATACGACTGCTAAAACGCAAAGCGGGAGGGGAAAACGTCGGCAGAAAATTACGTTGGGTAAAATCATCTGTAGTTATACGCTAAAAATCACTCGGCGGGAGTATAGCATTTTTCCGTTTATATATAAAGGGTGATTTTGAGATTTTCTGAATTTTTATTCCAAAAAGACAATTTTCGTCGTATTTCGGCATTTATATCTGATATATTATTCTTTTATTCCGATTATAATAGGTAAATTAATTATAAATAAGTTTTTTTCTCCCGCTTGTCGAAAAAGAAAAATAGAATAGAATAAATTACAGGCGCATGCTGATATGAATGAATTTTGTTCGTTGCAGTAAAATATCGTAATAATAGTAATTATACTATGACTACTTGATTTTTTCTATCAACGCCGTTTGGATTTCGCCGCAATACGAATAAAAACATCCCTTTTTATCCCGATTAAGGCGAAATGAAACGGCTGCTTTATGGTAATATAAGCCAGAAAATTTCAAGTGGAGTCAGCATACTTAGGAACAGCGTACAATATAATCGTATCATAGGGAACGGTGTTGTAAAAACCTTCCTGCCCATATATTCCACCGCAGTCGTAAAACAAATGTCGGATTCCTCACCGTTTACCGCTGACGACCCTCAAGCCATTGTTTGCTCCCGATTTAATAATTTTGAAATTGGTCAAATAATAGACTTTTGGAACCAATGTAAATATCCCAAACACAGACGTCAGCCTGTTTATATAGATAATTTTGAAAAGCTGGTTTTTGCCAAGCCTTTTTTTGACCCGCAGGGATTTATTATCGCCAAGCGAGGAACGGAGATAGTCGGTTTCGCCCACGCCGGATTCGCTCCCACGGCAGACGGTTCAGATTTGGATTACTCGTTTGGCGCCATCCCCATGGTTTGCTATAACGACGACAACTATAACGATATTATTCTCAACGCTTTGCTGGAAGAATGCGAAAAATATCTGGTCGGCAAAGGAGCAACCCATATTCAACTGGGAGCATACTACCCGCAGGCTCCGTTTTATTTGGGCATGCTTCGCGGTTGCGATTTGCCGGGCGTTTTTCTGGATGAATTGCCGTTAATTCAAGTCGCTCAGCAACGCGGTTACGCCTTGCAAAGCCCATGCACTCATTACAGGCGCGGTTTGGAAGAAATCGATTGGACTTTCCAGCACGATATTCGACAGCTCCGACGTAAGTATAATCTACAAATGGAGTACTGCCCCACGCCGGCAGAATGGGAAAAAGCTATTGCGATGAGTGGAATTATCTGGTCGCATTTTTCTTTAATAGAAGCAGGACGGGGAATTATTAATCCGCGTTCCTGTATTGCACAGTGCGCCTTGTGGGTTATCGACGATTTACCGATGGGCGATTTAACCATAGTTGGAATCAGCCAGTTTTACGTTGCTCCAGAATTTCGTGGACAGCAGCTTGGATTTTTCCTTCTCACCGAGGTATTACGACGATTGGTTGACCAGCGCGTAGCGGGAGTCCAATTCCAGGTTTTAGACGAGCATATACATTTAAAGGCGTTGTTGGAAGAGAAAAAATTCGAGCCTTTCCGACATTCCGCTTTATTTGCCAAAAGCGCGATTACAAGCAGTCAAAAATAATACGGGTTCCATTTGTGAGTTTCCCCCGTTTTTTTATGGAGTACGTAAAAGTACGAGTAATCTGATTTCAATACGATGCACTACTCCGATTTACCAGACGAGGTTTTATATAAACAGTGCGAATCGAAACGATTGCGCCGCGGCGGTCCCGGCGGTCAGCATCGCAATAAAGTCGAAACCTGTGTTGCCTTACTCCATAAACCGACAGGAGTTAGAGCCGAGGCGGCGGAAAGACGGTCGCAGGAAGAAAATCGAATCATGGCAATAAAACGCCTAAGAATCAACCTGGCGTTAGAATTTCGAGCAATAGAATCCTTGGATCAACTGGAATCGCAGCGGCTGTCGCTTTGGAATCAATACGTTCACCTAGGCGTAATCCGTATCAATGCGTCCAATCGGGCGAAGCCGTCTTTGCTTGCTTTACTGCTGGATGTCCTTCACGCAACAAAAAACGATATTGTGAAAACCGCCGCGTTTTTAGGTATTTCTGTTACTCAAGCCCGAAAATTTATTGCGGAATATAAGTATAATACATAAATTCTGGGAGCGCAGACTTCCCTGGGAACACTGACTTCCAGTCGGCATCGTGCCTTCCAGTCGGCATCGCGGCATCCAACCGGCAAAAAACGTCTTCCCGTATTCCAACATTAATTTTACAACAATACACATTTATTCAGTAGAAAAGAAATTTACAGGAGATTATTATGGATCAGCTTTGGGCACCGTGGCGAATGGCGTATATTCAGTCCGATGTAAAGGAAGAAACGACTCCGGTAGATGAATTGAATTTTCATCCCGGCGCGGATTCAAACTGCTTCATCTGTCAGGCGTTGGCAGACACGCAACATCGAAAACAGCGGTACGTTGTATCTGTCGGGGAATTGACTCTGACGGTTTTGAATAAATTCCCCTACAACAACGGACATATTTTAGTAACTCCCCAGCGGCACGTTGGTCAGCTTTCCGATCTAACCCCTCAAGAGCATGCCGAGTTAATGCAGCAGGTTACTTTAACCGTCGAAAAGCTAAAAAAATTGATGAATCCAGACGGTTTTAACATCGGCTTGAACCTCGGTCGGGTTGCCGGAGCCGGACTGCCGGGGCATTTGCATTGGCATATCGTTCCCCGTTGGAATGGAGATACGAATTTCATGCCCGTATTCGCCAATATAAAGGTAATTCCGCAGTCGTTAGACGCTTTGTGGGAAGCCTTGCAGTAAAAACATTCTGTTTCCAAAAAATCGGGGAGAACGATACAATTGCCGCCCTGCCCGATTTTCCATTTTTAGCCAAAAACAACACGCCGAACAAAGACAGTCTATCGAAATCAGCTTAACGAGATTGATTCTACAGCCAAAAACAGCACCCTTGTTTCGCCTGATTTTGAAGAAATTCATCGGTTAAGCAATTACGGAAATCGGAAAATGAATTAATGTCTTTCTGTATAGCAGCTATTAGCGGGTTTTCAGCAGGCGAGTTTAGCTTATCAAACAATCGCCATCGTAAATAAGACAGAATTTCCGGCTCGATCCAGTACATCCAGCGAGCTGATTTCCCCGAATCATGCGGTTTCGTTGTTAAGCGGTACTGAAAAGCGTTAAATCGATTATCGAGAATTTTCTCCAACGGTTTCATTTTTACGTACAATTCCGCTCCGTCGCTCACATCGTGCCATATATCGACGAAGACGAAATCAAACGGGGTATCGAGCGAATTATCAAGCGTATTTTCGCGAATAAATTCAAAGGCGTCTTGCTGAATTATTTGAATCTTTTGGGGATGGGGAAAATGGGGCAGCAACTGATTTTTGAACAGCGCGATTAACGCAGGGTCTTTTTCAACCGCGATAATCGAATTGACCTCGGCTTTTTCGGCGGCTTGCCAAATAAAATACCCCAAACCAAGACCGAAAGTCAGAACGCGGCCGGAGGCGGCGGCGACGGCAGAGTTCATGGTTTCTATTTCGTTGGGCGTTACAGTCATCCATTCTCTGCCGTTTTGGAGAAGCGCGGGAAAGGAAAATTCCCGGTCGAAATATCCCAGCTGCGGTATTTCCCGAAAATTCGGTTCGACTTGGATATTACCGCGAACAAAAACTTCGTAGGGCTGATACGATTCTATTTTTAATTCCCATTGACCGGAGCGAAAGACGGGAATATTTCCGCATAGAAAATTCCGAAAATATGAATTATCGTAGTATTTTTGCGGTTTGAGCTGTTTAATCGCAGGACGAAAATAAAGGCTTTCCAGAGCCGCGTTCGTTTCGGATAATTCGCCCTCCAGATTACACCAAGCGGAAAACAACGCGATAAACGCCTCCGTTGGATTCATTCCGCATTGATTAACCATTTGATGAATTTGTTCGCCGGTAATAAACTGCGAATTATAATTCAAATAATCCGCAAATAGACTTAACACCGTGAAATTATCGCGGCGAATGTTTTCCAATTGCTGGATTTGCTCATTGTCTTGATATGATAATCGCATTGTTCGCTCAACATTTTTGGGAAAAACGTCCTTGAAATACGTCGCTAATCCCGCTTATTATACGGACGAAATACTTTTTTGTCAAGCGATTGCGGAAAGTCGGAAAAACAACGGTAAAATTTTTTCGCTCTCCCCCTTGCGAAAAACTGAAAAAACGGTAAACTACGTCAATAAAATTTAGTGATTATTCCAAAAATAATTCATTTACGTAACATTGTATATTTATAACCTAACAAGGAGATAACCGTGGGAACGAAAGTTAGCGGAAAAGGACGTAGAAAGCTCGGTCGAAAAAAACGTAAAATGCGTTCAAAGATTCGCCATAAGAAGTAACAGCTACGGTTAATCCCGCTGCATATATTGGTATTGCTTTGATTTTATTAAAGTGATAAATTGGAAGGTACGTTTGCAGACAAGCGTTTTCTTTGAATTTTGTCGCCTTATACGTAAAATTACGGTAATTACGATATAATTCGTCTGGTTTTTCTATTTAGACTTTATAGTAGCTTTAGCTATAATAAAAAAGTCCATAAATACACTAAACCTCGTCGTTATTCGTTTGTTGGCGAATAGTAGACGAGGTTTTTTCATTTTACAACCATCAATCATGTTCAATCCACTCAGCAGTATGGATTTCTTACCGCAAAATAAACTGCGCGAAATCCAATTCCAGCGTCTACAATCTATAGTTCAGCGTGCGTATAACAAAGTTGAATTATTTAGAAATCGGCTTAACGAACGCAATCTGACTCCTGCCGATATAAAATCAATCGATGATTTACGCAAGTTACCCTTTACCATCAAGGCAGACTTGCGAGATACGTATCCGTTTGGTTTGTTTGCCTCTGACATGTCGGAAATTGTACGTTTACATGCCTCCAGCGGTACAACAGGCAAGCCGATTGTTGTGGCGTATACTCAAAAAGACTTGAATGTTTGGTCGGAAACCGTTATGCGTGCCTTTTTAGCTTACGGTATGACCAAGGGCGATATTG
>CAYZMZ010000019.1:14279-17190 GCA_964479655.1 uncultured Planctomycetaceae bacterium | reverse complement strand
TCCCCACCCGCGATTTTTCCCCGGCGCAGCCAGCTTTCGGCTGGCTGCGCCGGGGAAAAATCGCTCAAAATATATTGCGGGAGGAAAGCGTTTACTCGTGAACGCCTAACGGCATTCGGCGCATCGTGTCAAAATCGATTAAACTGTATTCGCATGTACACGCTTCACCCATGGCGACTAATATTCAACCGCTACGCGGTTGGAGTCAAGGCGGTATTCAAAATCGAACAGTGCCCTGCGGCCGGGGACGACCGCAGGACGGCAAGGACGCCGACCCTCGTATACTTCTGTTCAATGCGGTATTCAAAATCAGCAATATTGCCCCGACAACCATTTTTCTGGCAACCGGCGGCAGCCCAACAGGGACCCCGGCTCGTGTCGTCGTGCCTTCCCGTTAGATAAACTCCCAACCGCTTTCCCGGCTCGGAGTTTCGTGTTTTCTCAAGTTCAAAAACCGCGGGCGGCTTTTAAATCATCAAAATCGCGCAGATGGTAGTCTATATGAGTGTAGTCCAACAGACGGCAGAATGACCGCAAGGCGATACCGAAACCATCGGGACCGGAATAACCGCCAAACTGTCCGCCGCCTTTAACATGCGGTTCCAAATCGCAGAAAACGCCCGGTAAACCGCGGCGGGTAAGATTTTGCGTCATCGCAGGCAGGTAATCCCGCAACTGACGAAGGATAGCTTCATGCCCGCTGTCTCCGCAGTCTGATGGTACAAAATTCCACAATGATTCTTCATCTACCGGACCGCCGTCTACCGGCTGCGGATTATGATAATCCTTGATATGAAGCCAGCCTAAACCGGGCAGGCAGGCACGGAACTGACTCAGTAAGTCCAGACTGCTGAAGCCTTGAACCACTAAATTGGCGCCATCGAAAATCAAAACCATGCCGGGATGATTGACTTTCTGATAAATATCCGCCAGCTGCCAGCCGTTGGCTCCCACTAAATTCGGCTCCGGTTCCAGTCCGAACGTTAAATCCGACCGATGGCAGGCTTCGGCAATCTGTCCCAGCTGATCTACCGCCTGATTGACGTAATTTTCTGCCGGTTGTCCATGCGGATGATAAAAGGAGAACCCGCGAATAAGCTTGCATTCAAACGCATGAGCAATATCGCAGGCACGTGCTACGTCCTCCTTGAGGTATTTATCGAAAGGAATATAGGCGTTTTTCGTACCGTCTTCCTGGTCAACCAGTTTCACTTTTCCAATCGGAGAGCCGATAGAGGAAGCATTGAGTCCGTATTCGTCCTGAAGGCGTTTGACCTGCTGGATTTCTTCCATCGACAGTTTCATTACGTTTTTCGTGCCGTTGCCCAAATCTACAAAACGAACGGAATAGTACTGCATGCCTAACGCGGCAAAGGTCGTAAACTGTTCTACCAGCGACTTGGTTTCGGAATGATTCACCGCTTCGTCGGCGAAACCGGATAAAATAACTTGAGGATTCGACATAAGATACTATCTCCTTCTGGATTAATGAGGTGGTTGATGATATTATACTGTGGTATTATACGTTGGTTACGTGTTTTTTCCCCTTGACGCCGTTTGGATTTCGTCCTGCAAGAAGAAACGAACTCCTTGGTTTATCGATTCGGACGAAATTCAGCGGTTGGTTTATATCGTATACGCCGGAACATTTCAAGTAATTCCAGTTTACCGTAGATATTCTATTGTATCAGATTCGTTCCCTTTTGGCAAGAGGATAGGAACCGGAATATTTATTCTATCACGGCGGGACGTTTCCCCTCTGGTACTAATTTATACTGGTTTCACTTGACTTTTTCCGGTTTGCATAATAAATTGCGGGAAAAAAGGGGCGATTCGCGGGGTTTACCGCTCAATTCCGCACGGCGAAATTTTCTTTGTGATTGTCTTGCCGTTGTTGGAATAGGAAATTTCTACCGTTTGATTATCCACTCGGTTAAAATGAACGGTTGCGGCGATCTGTTTTCCGTCGGCTTTTTCAGGCAGCGGAATTACCGCCATGACGCAGGAAATCTGTTTGCTCTCCATTTCCTGCTTTGAATAGACGGTAAAAAACTCGTGTCGCGTCTGCGGTCTGCCATTTTTCATTTTAATTGCGTGCATAAACTGCGGATTTTTACGAACAAATCCGCAGTTGTCGGAATCGAAAACGACCAGCGATTTCAGTATCGCGGCGTGCGTATTTCCCACGGAAAAATCGCCGTCGGATTCCGAAACAAACCAGTTCTTTCCGCTGTCTTCCAAGCTGTACAGCTGCCAAAGCTGACCGGCGGTAGACGGACAATCCATCGCACGCACAAAATCATCGATAATAATTACAACGCCGTCGTCAGTCAAAACGATTCGACGCGTTAGTTTATTTCCCTGTTCTTTGTAGTCCGAAAAAACAACTTCCGCCATTAAATCGCCGGATTTCTCGGAATCGGTTCCCGAAGAAATAATTCGCGCGGAATCGACAGTACAATTAAGCGGTTGAGCGCACATATCTATCCAGTTAAAAGCCGATCCGCGAATACTGGCGTACGGCTGAGTACCGCTGAATTTATAATCAAACTTAACGTATTGATAATCGTCCGTATTTACGGTAAAATCACGGAATTGGGGGGGTAACATTCTGTTTGGACCCGATGTACCAAACGTTCCCCAGGGTACCTGCTGGGAGGAATTGCCGATTGTCGAATCGGGTACGGTTTTCCAGTCGTTTCCCTTCGTTTTGTTCCGCCATAAATCGGGCGAGGAGAAATCATCGATTAACAAAACGCCTTTGTTGCCCTCAAGCCGCAAATTATCGAACTGTACATATTTCATCTTCCGCTGTCCGAAAGTTCGGAAATCGAAAGAGCGTCCGAACTTAAATTCTTTCGGATTGTCGGTCGGATTGAGGCGATTTACAGGAATTATCATCGTATTCCAT
>CAYZMZ010000019.1:13786-14269 GCA_964479655.1 uncultured Planctomycetaceae bacterium | reverse complement strand
TCTCTTGACTGTAATTTTGTTCTGAAACCCAAAACACGTTCCCGTTGTCGGCGGAGGTTGTTCCGCGGCGTCCTAATTCGTGAAACAGCGGTACGCCGGAGTTTTCGTAATAATTAACCGCCGACCGGCGAAATTCATGGCAATGACTTCCCAGAGAATACAAATCCATTAAAATCATCGCATCGCCCGGCTTATTCCCGGTTCGTAAAACCAGTTTATCGTAAACCATTTGTTTCTCGCCGTACAAAGCTCTTTTGTTTATTATGGCTTTTTGTTCATTTTTAGTATCGGTAAACGAATAAGGCGTTAGTTCAACCAATCCCCAGGCGCGAAAGAGCATGTCGTCTCCCGAAGCGGTTTTTCTCAGTTGGTTGATTCGTGCCGCTTCGGTCGCAAAAGACGGATCGTTAAACGCCCGCGCTCCGGTTTCCAACACCAAAACGATGTCCATCGGATAGGCGTTGAAAAAGAAATAGCTATCGC
>CAYZMZ010000019.1:9240-13755 GCA_964479655.1 uncultured Planctomycetaceae bacterium | reverse complement strand
ATTTCCGGCATAAATCCGGCGGGAGAAATAAAATCTCGCCATCGAGCAATCAGATTTTTGAAATTCGGATTTTTCTGAATTTCGTCCAGCCGTCCAAGTGCTTTTAAATGATCGAAAAAATAAACGATTCCCAGCGGGGAGTAATTTGACGCGTTTTCGTTAAAATCGCCCGTCTGAAGTACCCGATTGATGTATTTATCGGTCAGTTCGATTACCGAGGGGGATAGTTCCAGGTCGGTAAAAACCCGTGCGGATAGCGACGCGGCAGTAATTTCAGCTTGATGAATATTATGATCCCATGTATCCGAGGTAAATGCTTTGTCGTTTCCGTAAATCTCCCAAAATCGGAGTAAATAGGCAGCCGCAGTCGCCTTGGTCTGTTCGCGTCGGGTGCCGGTTAAATAACCGTCCCGATTTAAATAGAAGACCATCAATCCCCAAGGACGGGTATAATGGAAGTCAGAACCTCTGCCCATAGCAGGATTCATAGCCAGGAAATCATCGAACAGTTTTATTCCCAATTGAATGTATTGATCGTTGTTAGTCGCTTTTCCAACGCGATAGGCGTTGATTGCCTGAGTTATCATCGCCGTAGGGTTTTTGCGGGGATCGTCGCGAAAGAATTTATTCGGCTCGGTTTGTTCCAGGCAGAGCTTGGTTCGTTCAACCCGGGCAATAAATAAATCCTGATAGGTTTTACCGGAACTTTCCTCTGAAAGGCAGGAATCGGCTAAAAAACAATTAAACAGACAAGTCAGTAATAATACAGTCGTTTTTTTCATGGTAGGCGGGGAAATACAAAAAATAAAAACATCAAATGGCAGGACGAGTATTATATATCAAACAAACGGTTTTGGCAAGTAGTCGTCGCCAAATTGCGCGTTTTTTTCATTCTATCGACTTGAGAACATCGAGTATCGATTTCCGGTATTGAAAAAATCCCGAATTGTGGTAGAATGTAAGAATTAAAGGATTTTCAGCATTTTATTTAAGGAGTTGCAAAACGTGTTTGTAGCAGCCACAACCCGATGTTTTCCCGGAGCGTCCCTATCTGAAGCGGCAGAAATGCTTGCTGATCAGGATTTTTCCAGCTTGGAGGTTTTCATTCATCAAACCGATGGAGTAATCAAGCCTTCAGATGTTTTAAATCATTTTGAGGAAAGTGTTGCGAAAAGTCGGGCATGTAACCGTATTTCTACCGCAGTATACAGCATCGATATTGAACCAGAGCAGGATTTCGAGGCTCATTTTCGTGCCTGCTGCCGCTTGGCCAAGATCAATCGCGTGGTAACGCTGGTTTTGAGAAGTTCCCCTCTGGGAGCTCCGTTTAACGAAGAAATGGAACGACTTCAAACGGCGGTTCGTCTTGCCATGGAATACGGCTGCGTTGTCGGCGTTTTAACTGAAAAAGGGCGCATTTCAGGAGACCTGCAAACGACCTTGGGATTCTGCAACCGTATCAACGGATTGATGTGTGCGTTAGACCCGTCGTATTATCTTGGCGAGGCTATGCAGTCCAAAATATTTGATCAGTTGTTGCCCTTTGTATCTCATGTTCGGATTCGGGACTCCAAGCCGGGTGAATATCAGTGCAAAGTGGGGCAGGGGGAATTGGAGTTCGGCAAGCTGGTTTCGCAGCTGGAGCAAGTCGGATACAATCGCGGATTAAGTGTAGATATTGTTCCGCGGGACGGCGATATACACTTGGTCGAATTGCGCAAAATGCGATTATTGATGGAAAGTTTGATGATATAATCCGATTCGGCAATCCCGGTTATATAATTCCCTTTAGGCAACCACGGCAATACAGGCTCGACTATATAATTCCCTGATAACACAATTTCGGTAATACAATTAGTAATTCTTACCAAGACAACAAGATAATTTGTATCCCGTGGACACCTGTATCGTATTTTACCCGGCGCAGAGATTCTACCGGAATAGAGAATATAATTGTCCCTGTATGATCGAAAAATGCGGGCGCAATTTCAGGGGGTGTCAGTAGCTATGCGCGGCATCCCGCCGGTCTTGTTTCGGGGCGGGATGCCGTGCGTTGTTTGCAATGCTGAATAAGAGCTATGGACAGATGTCTATTATGCAACTTTCTTCAGCAGGGAATTGTTCTGGGTACGCAATTCTTGATGGTACTCGAGCTTCTCCATCTGCCAGGCTTGGATTCGTTCCAGCAATTCGCCTTCTTTAAGTTTAAGCTGATGCTCGCGCTGTTCGATTTCCTTTCGACGCTGTTGGAGAAGTTCCTCCTGTTCGCCTAAAGACTGTTCGATCTCGTTTTTGCGCTGTTGCAAGCCTTCAACCTGCCGGGCAATGTTGTTGCGGTAAATATCCAAGTCTTCCTTTTTCTGATCCAGCTGATCGCGAATTTTCTGATATTGATATGTCAGTTTTTCACGAATTTGAGCGATGGATTTTTTCAATACGTTCGGAGCCGCGTTTTGCGACAAACTAACCCAAAGTTCTTCGGTTGACAATCGAATTTCCAAGGTTTCCTGATTGAGCTTCATCAAATCCTGGCGCGCTTTCTGGTAAGATTGCTGCTGTTGTTCCAGGTTAGCGAATCGCTGCATCAGTTGGGCTTTTGCCTGTTCCAGAATTTTCGCTTTGCGTGCATATTCCGCTTCACATTTATGCTGATAGGTTTGGCATTCCTGCTGCAATTGCGTTTGCGTTTGAGTAAGATTCTGCTTGATAGAATCCAACTCATGCCGTGAAGCCGTCAAGGATTGTTCCTGACGATCTAAAACGGACTTCCTTTGAGCCAAGTCCAATTCCAAAGTTCGCAGTTGTTCCTGCCGAGCGAGGTATTCCGGAGACGGCTTGGCTTTCTGCTGGGCATCGCGAACGATTTTTTGCGCATCCTGCTGCGTTTGTTCAACCAGACGAGCGCATAGCTCCCGTGTTTGAGCGGCTTTTTCGTCTGCGGCTTTTTGCGCTTGGTCAATTATCTCCTGCGCTTTTTGATTGGCTTGCTGGGTAAGCGTTGCAATACGATTGTCGGCTTCCTGCAAAATCGCCTGTACACGTGCTTTGGTTTCGTGCTTTTGCTGGGACGAATATTCCTGAATCTGCGTCAGTTCCTTGCTGGAACGAAGTTCGTATTCCTGCTCTAACAGGGCAACCCGTTCTGCAATTGTCTTTTCGACAGCCGCTTCTTTGTCGTTGGCTTTCTGAAGAATCGATTTTACACGAAGCTGGGTTTGCGCCTTTTGCTGATCGCCGTACTGTTTAATACGCGACATTTCAGCCTCTTGCGCCTGTTGATTGGCTTTTTCCAGAGCCTCAACGCGTTCGCTGATAACCAACTGAACAGACTTTTCTTTTTCCAACGCCTGATCTTGCATTTTTTTCGCCTGCTGCATTTGCGCGTCAAGCTGAATTTTTGCTTTGTCCAGGTTATCGTCCATTTCCTTTTTCTCGGCAGCTAGGGCGTCTTTTTGCGCGGTAAATTGCTCTATTTGACTGGCTAGCAGAGCGCGTTGGTCTTCAAATTCCTGATATTGAGCTTCCAGGTGTTCCTTTTCCGCTTGAATATGTTCGTAAATTTTTTCCTGCTGGGCAATATCATCCTGTCGCGCTAAAAGTTTCTGCTGTTGCTGAGAAAGAACTTTAGTTTTTTCGGCGAGTTTAACCTCTTTGGCGTCGACCGCTTTCATTCGTCGCGTTAAAATAGCCTCAATTTCTTCTTTTTGCTGATTAAGCGTTTTTTCGATGCTATTTTTTTGGGTAATTACCTCTTTTTCGACTTGGGCCAGCCGCGCGGCGCATTGAGATTCCGTGTCTTGCTGACGTTGCGCCAGCACGGATTCGACGGTAGTTTGTTTTTGCGCTAATTCCGATTCAACGGTTGCGCGTTTTCGAGCCAACTCTTGATCCAAGGTCGACTTTTTCTGCGCAACCTGAGAATTAAACGCCTTTTGCTGTTCCGCCAATACCCGTTCATTTTCCTGCAGTTGCTGTTGTTTGAGGGTCAGTTCTTCCTCCAGATTAGCGGCCCAAAGTCGGGTTGAGCGAGTTGTATTTTCCAATTCGGCAACGCGGGCGTTGAGTTCGGCTTCCCGGCGATCGATGTTTTCCTGACGTTGTTGCATATATTCAGCCATTTTAGCCGCTTGGTTTTGCAATTGGGCACCTAATTGCCAAGAGGGGTCTGCAAAACTAGCCGTCTCGCGACCGGCGTTTTTGTTTTCAGCGATTTTGGCTTTCCTCGGAGTTGAATCCCCCGTTTTTCTGCTGGGAGCAACGCCAATACTATCGGATGTATCGTCTCGTACTATATCAAATGAAGACATGTCTGTGCCTTTGGGGTGTTGGTTATAGTTGATAAAAAGGGAACTACCTCTATTACAATCGTCATAATCGATACAGATTCTTTAAACAAAAATCTTAACTAGACGGAAAAACTAGAGCAATCAGAATAAAAGTATGTAAATTACAATCTGTACCGAATTTGTCAGAAATTCATGCGAGAAATTTTTTGAAAAAAAGAGCGTTAATCGC
>CAYZMZ010000019.1:0-9230 GCA_964479655.1 uncultured Planctomycetaceae bacterium | reverse complement strand
GCAATTGTATGCTATATTTTACTACGGTAATGTATGTTGATATTCTGCGTTGAACCGATGCCGCTAGAGTTTCTCGGGTAAGAAGCTCGGATATTGGTTCGTCCCTTTTTGCGCTATGGCGTAAAATACAACTGAATCGTTTCATGTAATCACAAAACGAGCGGGTTGTTACGCACAATAGTTCAAAAGGATCAGACATTTATTTCAAAAATGGATACAAAAAACAGGTCTGTTAAACGGATGAAACAGGCAATATGGTGTTGTTTTAGTAGCGACGAAAAGGCATCCGGTCGCTTTGCAATTGTACAGGACAGGAATATTTTTGTCTTGCCCATTCTGCTAATATTGCTTATATTTACCAGTTGTTCCAAGTTTACGCAAGCTGCTACGTGGGAAGGCAGGAACGTATCGAATACGGCAAACCGCTCGGCTAAACTCCCCGCGCGTCCGTCCAACCGAGTAGCTAAGTCGGGTTTATCGGAGTTGGTACCGTCTTTGAACGGAACCGCGACCGACTACCCCCGTTTGAGACAGCCTCAAGAAATCAATACCGAAAGACCTATCGCACGTAGTTTTCGCTCGAACTCTGGTTATAATTTGGGCGATAATTCGTCCTTTCAAACCGGCAACAAGTCGATTATTGGAGAAATGCTTCTGGAAGGGGATAGAATTGAGCGACCCGGCATCGATAATAAAATCGATTGGAATGACGCCTTGAATTATTGGGAAAAGACGCTGCGTCAATATCCTTCCGATTCCCGATTAAAGTCCCGCTATAATCAAGCACGGATCTATTACGATATTGGGCACCGCTTGGCGGATTCCGCCTACCTGTCTGCGGTCAATTCCATGACGCTGTCTGAAAGTCGAAAAAACATGACGGAGATTCTCCAGAAGATACAAAACCAGTACGTCTCTTCTCCCAATTGGGATTCGTTGGCTCAATGCGGACGGCAAGGGGTCAAACTGGCGTTGGCCGACAAAACGTTTCAAGCCTGTTTCCTCTATAATACCAACGCCTCGACAATAGAGTTTAAGTCGAATCAATGGCTTAACAACGCAGGTAATATTTTAACCGGCTCGCCTGAAGATTTAGTTCGTCAGGCGTCCATATTAGCCGCGATGGGACAACGCGATTTCAAAATCAACGAATCCGTAATTATGATGGAATATCTTTGCGGGATTCTGAACTCGCTGGATCAATATACCAGCTTGCTGACCCCCACCCAGCTCAATGATATGCTCAGTCAAATTGAAGGTCATTTTGTTGGAATAGGCGTTGAATTAAAGGCGGTCAAGGGACAACTGCGAATTGTGCGAACCATGGCAGATTCCCCCGCTCGGCAAAGCGGATTGCTTCCCGGCGATACGATCGTTTCGGTAGACGGAAAGAAAACGTCTGAATATTCGCCTGAAATCTGTACCAATCGGCTTTTGGGAGACAGCGGCAGTACCGTTTGCGTGGTTGTCAGCCGCAAAATAATGGCCGCCGACGCCGAATCGATTATAAATCCAACGCCGTCTGAAAATACGTCTTTAACGAACGCTAACCAGACCAATACCAGTCAGACGAAAACATTTTATATCGTTCGTCGTCCGATAGAATCTTGCAGCATCGAAAAAACGCAGATTATAGATTTGAAATCCAAAACAGGTTATTTGAAAATCAATAATTTCCAGAAAAGTACGGCAGATGAACTGGATAAAGCTCTGTTGGATCTGTACGAGCAAGGGATGCGTCGGCTAATTATCGATCTGCGGGGTAATTCCGGCGGTTTGCTAACTTCGGCGGTCGAAGTATCCAATCGATTTTTGTCTTCCGGCGTTGTTGTTTTTACTCGCGGGAAAAATCCGGTTGACCGACAACAATATTCTGCCAACAGCCAAAACACGTGGCAGGTTCCGCTGGTATTGCTAATAGACGGTAACAGCGCGTCGGCGGCTGAAATATTTGCCGGCGCGATGCGCGATTATCACCGAGCGGCGATTGTCGGTACGCGAAGTTACGGCAAAGGCTCCGTTCAGGGAATTTTCCCGTTGCAAAACAGTACGATGGGGCTTCGTCTGACGACCTCTC
The DNA here is from genome assembly GCA_964479655.1 of uncultured Planctomycetaceae bacterium. Lineage (GTDB taxonomy): Bacteria > Planctomycetota > Planctomycetia > Pirellulales > Thermoguttaceae > RUG11551. The sequence goes on along the minus strand of CAYZMZ010000019.1, from coordinate 7,153 downwards.
AATTCTATTCGCCTGCCGGACTGGGCTATGCGCTAACCGGCGTAACACCGGAAATCGAAGTTCATACTACCGCACGAATGACCAATTCCGAGGACGCGGGAGAGGATTTTATCGCCGTTTCGCAGGAAAACGACCGGTGTCTGCAAGCGGGAATCGAAGCCGCGGCGCAGATTCAGTTTTAATACAGAATTAACAGGTAAAATCAAGACGACGTCGAGGGGAAGAATCATTCAGTCATAGTAAAATTGTAGAAATTATGAATAATCTTTTGCTTCATGGCGATAATCTGGAGGGTTTGAAATATCTTCTCCAACAAAAGAATCTTGCTTCCTGTATAGATTTAGTTTATATAGACCCGCCCTTTGCAACCGGCGGAAATTTTACGATTACCGACGGACGCGCTTCTACAATCAGCAATTCACGAAAAGGAAAAATTGCGTATTGCGATGTTTTGACCGGGTCTGCTTTTATTGATTTTTTGCGTCAGCGTCTGGTTTTAATCAAAGATTTAATGTCGGATCAAGGGTCGATTTATCTGCATATCGACTATAAAATCGGGCATTACGTCAAAATTTTAATGGACGAAATTTTCGGAATCGAGAATTTCCGAAACGATATTACTCGCGTAAAATGCAATCCGAAAAATTTTGCTCGTTTGGGATACGGCAATATGAAGGATATGATTTTATTTTACAGCAAAACCGCAACACCCCTTTGGAACGAGCCGCATTTAGCCTACTCTGACTCCGATTTGGAAAAGCTCTATCCCAAAATAGACAGTACAGGAAGAAGGTATACAACGGTTCCGATTCATGCTCCCGGCGAAACGATTAACGGAAAATCCAATCGTCCCTTTAAGGGTTTGCTGCCTCCAAAGGGACGGCATTGGAGAACCGATGTAGAAAGTATGGAACTATGGGATCAGCAGGGATTGATTGAATGGTCTTCTACGGGAAATCCGCGAAAAATTATATTTGCCGACGAACGTACCGGCAAGCGGGTACAGGATATTTGGGAGTTTAAGGACCCGCAAATTCCGGTTTATCCGACTGAAAAAAATGCTCAAATGCTGGAATTGATTATTAATACGTCTTCTCAGGCGGATAGTATTGTGCTGGATTGTTTTTGCGGTTCGGGAACTACTCTCAAAGCCGCTCAAAAAATGGGGCGAACCTGGATTGTGATGGATCAATCGGACATGGCGATTAAAATTGCGCAAAACAAGATAAACGAAATCAAATCCGATCTGTTTAGTCCTGCCGCCGACTACGAGTTGGTTGAGTTATCTTCGCCTTTACAATGCGTAGAAGAGTAATCGAATCGGCTTGTTTTGTACTCAATATTTATTATAGGACAACGAAAATATATAATAGAACAACGAAATTCATTTCTTACTTGAACGTGATTTATCTATATTAACAGTACGACATAATTGTCTGTAAATATTGAGAATATCAAAAAAGTTCGAGGGAGGATTGCTGAATTTTTTACTTTTACGAGTTTTTTTCCTCTCCCCCCTTGAATTATTATAGGAAAAACTTATAATTTTGCTTTTTGCTAAACCTCGAATTGAGTGGAGTTGTTTTCGTAAAGACAATTCTCTTTCAATTCAACAGACGAGAGTATAAACACGTGTTTTATACTTAGGGACTCTGCCCCCAGCCGCCGTCTGTCAGGTTATACTAAAACAACTTGGTTTTTCCGATTAACGCCGTTTTGATTTTGTCCCCTAAAAAGAACTATCGTTCTGTTTGCTAATTGAGGGATAAATAAAAAGGCAGATGTACAACGATACAAGTCGGAAGTATCAGGAAAAGTCAGTATAAAACCTGTGGCAAAAGGTTTGGAATAAACATTAAAGGAGATATTCTGTGGCAGCTCGCATTCGTATGAAAAAGATGGGTCGCTCCCATCGCCCGTACTATCGTATCGTAGCGATAGATTCCCATAGCCCTCAGTCCGGTCGCGTTTTGGAAGAATTAGGTACTTACGACCCCATGATTTCCGAAACAGATGCACGTGTTGTACTTAACGGCGAACGCGTCAATTACTGGCTGTCTGTTGGAGCTCTTCCGACAGAAAAGACCGCGATTTTGATTAAGAAATACGGCTTAAACGGCACAAACCTTGCTCAACAAAAGGAAGCTCTTGAACGCTTGGCTGCCAAACGCCGCCGCGTAATTCCGGCTCCGAAAGTTCAGTCTGCACCCGCCGCTCCGGCAGAACCGCAGCAACCCGCTGAAGAAACCGCCGTAGAAGCTTCGGCAGAATAATTTCAGCTCCGAACTGGTAATTAATAGGATTTATCCATGCGTTTCGACATTCTTACCCTGTTTCCCGATATTTTTTCCGGGTTTTTATCAGAAAGTTTGTTGAAGCAGGCTATTGATAATAAACTGATAAACGTTTTCCTGCACGATTTTCGTCAATGGACACATGATCGGCACAATACCGTAGACGATCGCCCGTTTGGAGGCGGTCCTGGAATGGTACTTATGCCCGGTCCGTTAATCGACTGCGTTGAACAGGTTCAGCAACAAGCTCAACCCGCCCCGATTTTAATGATGACCCCGCAGGGGCATCCGCTTAAACAAGTCGATATAGAACGATATGCCCAGCTTCCGCGAATTATGATTTTATGCGGTCGCTACGAGGGTTTTGACGAAAGAATTTCGCAAGTCCTTCAACCGGAGGAAGTTTCGTTGGGAGATTTTGTTCTCAACGGAGGCGAAGTGGCGGCGATGGCTATCATAGAAGCCGTTTCCCGACTTATTCCCGGCGTGCTGGGAGATGAAATGAGTAACGTTACAGATTCCTTCTCCTTTGGAGATCGATTGCTGGAGGGACCGCAGTATACGCGTCCTAGAGAATATCGCGGATTGGAAGTTCCCGAAATTCTGCTCAACGGCAATCATCAAGCCATCGAAAAATGGCGAACGGAGCAGTCAATTCAGCGAACTCAACAGCGGCGTCCTGAGTTAATTACAGAGCAAATACAGCGTAAAATAGACGATGCGAACAAACCCAAACGAAAACGAAAGACTCGCTTAAATCCTGACTTAAACGAGGAAACTTAAAGATCGTAGTCCTCTTTGGGAAGTTTCACAGAATTTTTAATCAATATATAAAACATTTTTGAAAGGCATAATCATGAGTCAGCAAATTATGGATTTAGTTGAACAGTCTTCTATGAAGAAGGATGTTCCCAATTTTGAAATCGGAGATACCGTAGACGTTCATTGCCGTATTTTGGAAGGTCAGAAAGAACGTATTCAAATTTTCACCGGTTACGTTATCGCTCGCAGCGGTTCCGGAACGCGTGAAATGTTTACCGTTCGACGTATCGTTCAGGGAGAAGGCGTAGAACGCAAGTTCCCGCTCAACAGCCCCAAAATCGCCAAGATTGTCGTCGTTCGTTCTTCTTACGTCAAGCGCGCCAAGCTGTACTTCCTCCGCGAACGTTCTGGCAAGGCTGTCCGTATGAGAGAACGCCGCGTCGAAACGAAAAAGGCATAAACGTTTTCCTTTCTCGATAGTATTGTATGGATCCCCGCCTTGACTTTTATCAGGGCGGCTGTATAATACACATTATATTATGAATCAATTTTACGAACTTCCTCTGCTGGCTTTATTGCTAACCTCGTTGGTCTGACAACGCTTGGCTGAAGGAAGTTGTAACAAAATACTGTAAAGCCTGCGGTTGTCGGATATTTCCGGTTACCGCAGGTTTTTTGTTATACTTGATAGTCGGAACTCCCCTTTGAGGTTCGGCGATTTTGTGATTCGACCGATTTTGCGATTCCTGTGATTTTGCGGTTTTCAGATGCAGCGTTTTCTTTTCTCGCTAGACGAGAAAACGGGGATTGAGAACGCAATATCGAGAACCCGATTCGCCGTTACGCGAGAATCGTCGTAACATGATATTCGCCGTTGCGTGAAAATTTCCGTAAGGGGTAAAATTTCGTTTATCGCTGTAATTGTTTATACCATTCCACTTAAAACAAAACTATGATTACCTCAAACTGCCTGTTGCTTACCGTCCCGACATCAAGGTCGGGCTACAAACGTGCGTAACAACAATATTTTTTAATTTCCTTGCCTTTAATCTGTCGTTATCCTAATATTATACCGCTCCCAACAGGAGTAAAATGTTATCGAAATAACCGGAGATAAAAGCGGGAGAAATCAAAGCAGTTTTAACAAAGGACAGCTAGAATTATGACTCAATCCAAACGTAACATAGTAATTTTCGATACCACTCTCCGCGATGGCGAGCAATCTCCCGGTGCCAGCATGAATTTACCGGAAAAATTGGAGGTTGCAACCGCTCTGGCCGCTCTGGGAGTAGACGTAATTGAAGCGGGCTTTCCAATCGCCTCTCCGGGAGATTTTGAATCCGTCGAGCGTATTGCTCAAACGGTTAAAGGAACGTGCGTTTGCGGCTTGGCGCGATGCAAAGACGCCGATATAGACGCCGCGTGGGAATCGCTCAAAAAAGCGGAAAATCCCCGAATCCACGTCTTTCTGGCAACCAGTCCCATTCATCGACAGTATAAACTTCACATGACAAAGGAAGAAGTTATTGCCAACGCGGTGGCGGGAGTAAAGCGTGCGAAAAGTTATTGTTCCAACGTCGAATTTTCCCCGGAAGACGGATCGCGTACTGAAATTGATTTTCTGTGCGAGGTGACTCAGGCGGTAATTGAAGCCGGAGCTACGACGGTAAATATTCCAGATACCGTTGGATATTCCGTACCAACTTACGTTCGTTTTATTTTTGAATCGCTTTGCAAACGCGTGCCCAACATAGATAAATGCGTGCTGTCAACCCATAATCATGACGATTTGGGCATGGCGGTTGCCAACTCTCTGGCGGCTATAGAAGGCGGAGCGGGTCAGGTGGAGTGTACAATCAACGCCTTGGGCGAACGAGCCGGCAATACCTCGTTGGAAGAAATTGTTATGGCGTTAAGAACACGCGGCGATTATTTCAATGCCGATACCAACATCAATTCCAAACTGTTGGTTCCAACCAGCAGACTGGTATCGCGTGTAACCGGTTTATCCGTTCCCCGCAACAAAGCGATTGTCGGACGAAACGCCTTCGCGCACGAATCGGGGATTCATCAAGATGGTATGCTCAAAGAGCGTTCGACGTACGAAATCATGCACCCGGAGGACGTTGGATTTACCAAAAGCGACCTGGTTTTGGGCAAGCATAGCGGACGCGCGGCGTTGGCAGACCGAGCGAAAAAACTGGGCTACGTTTTAACCCATGCTCAGCTGGACGAACTGTACGACGAGTTCAAGATTTTAGCGGATAAGAAAAAGGAAATCTACGATGAAGACCTTCATTCTTTGATCAATCACGGACGCGTTAAAATCGAGCCGACTTGGTCTTTGGAATCGTATACCTGTTCCTGCGGTACCTGTTCCAAGCCTGTCGTACAGGTTAAACTGCGTCATCGGGAAAAAGGGCTTATCAGCGTAAAGGCGATTGACGGCGACGGTCCGGTAGACGCCATGTTTATTGCCATAACCCAGATTGTCGGCTATCAAATTCAGTGCGTAGAATACAAAGTTTCCAGCGTTTCGGTTGGGCATGACGCGCAAGGCGGCGTTGTCGTTCAGCTTAAATACAAAGACCAGCTTTTCCGCGGTCAAGGCGTTTCGACGGATAGTTTGGAAGCCGCCGCGATTGCCTTTTTAGACGCGATTAATCGGATTGCGTCTGAGCAATCGTAAAAATCGTCTATTGGATTACCTCCGACTTTTATCCCCCCGATTCCATATCGGCGGTAAACGTCGAACAGTAATCACCCGCAAAGCGTCAATAGCCGACGAAAAAACGAAAAGGGGTTCTGTCGAAAAAACGGAACCTCTTTATAAATATACAAATTACTACTATATACTTAAACATCACGCGTTTCCGTACATGAATAACAACAATCTTAACGATAATAATATTGAATCGTCAGAAATTAATTCCTCTTGCGCGGATATTCCCGGACAAGCTATAGAATTGTACGTCGAACCGGAAGAAAGCGGAATGCGTTTGGATGCCTGGCTCGCCTCCCGTCTTCCCCGCTATAGTCGGGTTCTGCTCCGTCAGGCGATTACCAACGGCGGCGTTTCTATCGAAGATTCCTTTTCGGAGGCGTTGCCGTTAAACGAGGAAGCCGAACAGCTCGATTCCATGGCTGAGTTGGTACCGGAAGGCGTCGATTATTTCCCCGTTCCAGAACCGGTATTAAAAGATAATTTCTTTAATCGCCGTTCGGCGCGGCGAGCGGAACGAAAAAAACTGGCTAAACCTGCCTATCGGCTAAAGCCTGAACAAAAGATTACTTTTGTTCTGCCTGAATTACCCAAATCCGCCCCAATTCCAGAAGAAATTCCGCTGGATATTTTATACGAAGACGATTCTTTGGTAGTAATCAATAAGCCATCTGGAATGGTTGTTCATCCCTCTCGCGGACATTGGGCCGGTACCCTCGTCGGTGCCCTGGCTTTTCATTTTCAGGGAAACTTGTCCCAAGTTCGGGGAGCAACTCGTCCGGGAATCGTTCATCGACTTGACAGGGATACAACCGGCGTAATTCTGGTTGCCAAAACGGATTACGCGCACATGAAATTAGCCGCTCAATTTGAAAATCGGGAAATAGAAAAAGAGTATATCGCGATTTGCTCCGGCGCCCCTCTGCGAGATCGGGACGTAATCGACGCTCCTATCGGTCCGCATCCCCATCAAAGCGAAAAAATGGCGATCCGGTTTGATTGCGAAGACGCCAAGCCCGCGAAAACTTTTTACGAAGTTTTACGTCGATACAAGGGATACTGCCTGGTAAAGGCGTTACCTAAAACGGGACGGACGCATCAAATCCGACTTCACTTTATGCATACCGGATTTCCGATTTTGTGCGATCGGCTTTACGGCGGTCGAGCGGAAATTACCCAGCAAATGCTCGCTGTTGTGCCCGGTAGTTCGCCGATTACGGATACCGATTCCGTTCAGTCAGACAAGATAATATTGGATCGTCAGGCACTTCATGCCCATCGACTTAAATTTCATCACCCGGAAACGGGCAAGGAAATAGAGGTTATCGCGCCGCTTCCTGACGATATGAAGGCGGTTATCGAAGTCCTGGAAAAA
>CAYZMZ010000018.1:10454-17397 GCA_964479655.1 uncultured Planctomycetaceae bacterium | reverse complement strand
GCGTTGGGTAAAATACGAATCGACCAGCCAAACGAACTGCCGGAACTGTTGACAATACGTCTACACTGAACAAAAGAATCCTCCAGTTGTGAGGGGGTTGAGCGTTCGATAAACGTCATCGCTTTACCTCGAACTGCATGATTTTTCTCTGCGAGGGAACCAGAACGTAAATCGTATTATCAATTGCAGCCGAAAAAACGGTTGTAGATTCTGTCGTCATTAATTCCGCCGGACCGGCGAGAAAGCATTCAAACGCGCCGTTGTCAGAATATACTTTAACCTGCGTGCAGGGAGATTCGGCAATAAAAATACGGTGGTTTTGAATAATAAAACCGGTGGGCTTATTTTTACCCAGCGAGGACAAAGCATCGTTGTTTTCGGCTGGTTTTAAGTTGATTATTTTATCGGCTGCAACTTGCGCGGGTTCTTTTCCGTCGGAACGAATATCAAACGGAATCAGGCGTAATCGTCCGAAATCCGATGCCCAAAGCAAGCCGTTGGAATCCAGCGATAATCCGGAATAATTCCCTGCGGAAAACTTCCCCTCCGGCGGAGATAGCTTTTCAACCAATTTGCCAGACTGCGCGTTATAGACTAAAACCAGACCTTGACCGGAATCGTATGCGTATACGTAATTGCTGGATATACAAATGTCTGTTATGGCAGAATCGGACGTAATTCCCTCTGTTAAAACCGGGGCGGGATTTTCTGAATTGGTCTGTTCAACAGGTTCGACGGAGTCTGACTTTGGCGATTTTTCACAGGGGGTTTGACTATAAAATCCCTCGGGTAATTCCCAGCGAAACAGACCCGCTTGAGATCCCAAATACAATATCGGCTTATCGGCGCGCGAGTTGGCTGCCCAGCAAAAGGACGTAATCGGCGGAAGTTTCTGCCCATTCAATTCCGTTGGCAAATCCAGTTCTCCGCTGCAGGGAGCTTCCAGGCCAACCAGGTACAGCTGCTTGCCTAAGATCAGAAAATATTTTCCCGACGGCTCCAGTAAAAAACCGCAGGGAGAATCCAAAGCGGGAGTCGTTATCCAGTTTTGAAATCGATACCCCAATTTATTTTCCTCTACGGCAGGAAAAGGATTCTTAATCTCCGTACTGAATGGGGCTATCAACCGCATAGATGAAATATATTTATGATAGCTATAAAATCCCGTAAAACCGATTAACAAGCCGACTACAACAATCCACAGGGCGGATAAATCCAGTTTGTCGTTATTCATTTATCAGTCTCTTTCCCTGCTCAAAAACACAGCATAAAATCGGCGTAATAGATAGAACGATAACCGGAAATTGAATAGCAAAGTTCAATTTCCGGTCAAAACAAAACAGTAATTAAAATAGAACAGATTTATTTGGTTTCGTCCAGATTTTTAATGCGAATATTACGAAATTCTACATGAGAGCCGTGTCCGAGGAATCCAATCGCTCCGGTTGTATTATGCAGACCCGGATGATTTTTATGATCCATCGTTCCTTTAATATCCGCAATATCGGCATCGACAATAACCTTACCGTTGACGGTAACTTTAATTTTACTGCCGTCAGCACTGATTTCTTCCGTATTCCATTCTCCTACGGGGTTTTGGCAATCTTTGATAGCCGGAACAACACCGTAAATAGAGCCGTGGAATTGGTAGGGCTGAAGATTTTTGTAGCAGTCAGCGGTATTATCCAAAACCTGAATTTCCATTCCGTTGTAAGCCGCATCTCGACCGCGAACGCACCGAATTCCAACGCCGTTGTTTGCACCGGGCGTTAGTTTGAACTCGAAACGAAAGACGAAATTGGCGTAGTCGTTAGCCAAATAAATATTTCCGCCAGGTTTGCAAACCAGATTTCCATTTTCCGGTACGTATCCTTTTGTATCGCCCGACCATCCGTCGGTAGTTTTACCGTCAAAAACACTCACAAAACCATCGGCTTTTTCTTCCGCAGACAGTTCCTGGGAATACGCCATGCAAGGAACCAACAACAGCAATGCGGCAAATAAGGCAGGTAATTGAACTTTCATAATAATACACCTTGTAAATAATATTGTCTTAAAAATTCACTCCGCTGATTCCAACCGGGACCTCCGGCTGGGGGAATGGGAAAATATACTTCACCCCTCTATTGTAATCAAGTTAGGCAGAAAATAAAAGGGGGTATGCAGAGATTTTATATTGGAACAGCCGTTTCATTTCGTCTAAATCGATAAAACAAAGGGTTGTTTGATTCTATTCGGGTGAAATCAAAACGGCATTGATAAGAAAACTCAGGCAGTCATCGTATACCTTTTAAACAGATTAGAATTGCGGCGGCCATTGAGGTGTGGCGGGACGAACGGCGAATTTGCTGTTCTGACCAATCGGTCCATTTACAGGAGCGATAATCGCCGCCGTTCCAAATTCCGGGATCGCGTTGGCGGTTAAAGGTCCGTTTGACGGTACGTTTGAATCGCCCGAAAGCGGCGTGCGCGGAGTTACCGACGCCAACACGCCGGTAGTATTAGAGGAGGAAGAATTGTTTTCAATGGGCATTCCGGTTAATTCTACTACTGTTTCAGGACGCGGCATTTCTTTGGGCATACTAACCAGTCTGTCTTCTGACAGACGAGAGGAATCGTTACATGGAGCGGTTACAATATCCGATAAATTATGCTTGCTGAGCATTTGATGAATAGCGGGATAGGAGCAGTATAACGCTTGATTTTCGCCCGATTCGTTGGCCAAGGTTACTCCGATAATATAGCCTTCTTTGGAGAATAAGCCGCCCCCTGAACGTCCTTGAACGGAGCTGCCGGAGGCATGAATATTAGCGGGACCCAAGTACCGATTGATTGCAACCACCTGTCCAGGCTGAACCGTCGGGGCGCGGCCGTTATCGCAACCGACGCTGGATACGGTAGCTCCGCGAATCGCCTGATAATCCAACGGCGCAACTGGAATCGTTTGAACGGGATGGGAAAGCGGAATACTAATCAATCCTAAATCTGATTCTAAATCATGGCAAATATACCGGGCTTCGACGTTTTGAAGAGGAGATTGACCAAACATATCAACTTCGATGGTTCCCCCTTTTTCTTTGGCGTAATCACGGAACAGATGACCACATGTCAGAATCAGTGCCCGATTATTGCGCGCGTCGATAATCGTTCCGGAGCCGTAATCATAAAACTGCGCTGTTTTGACACGGATTCGTACGGAAGCCGCTAAAAGACGTTCGGGAGATAAATTGCTATTTGAATCTGTGCTTTCAAAATTATGCGTAATTGAAGAACTAACGGGTTTTACGCTGGGCGGAATAGTAACGCTGGGAGAATTGATGCGTGGAGAATTGACGTTGGCCGCGACAACTGTCGCGTTGCTGCGCAAGCCGGTAATTTCAGAATTGGCTGCCGAACGCTGTTTATCGGCTAGGACATCGTAATTTCCCTGTCGCAAACCGTCTTTAGTCCAGTTTCGATTCCGTTGACGTTGGGCGAAAAGAGCTTTATCGATTCCGGACTGACACTGCGTCGCCAACGTATTGGCCGAGGTAATACCGACAGTCCGAAAAACAACGTTGCCATCCGAAACCATAATAAAACACGGAATATTGGTTACGGAGAATTTTTGCGCCATAACCGGATACTCGGATACGTTAATACTTTTCACGGGATACCCCGCCTGTTTAAGCTGCTCGATTACCGGACGCATCGCGCGGCATGGAGGGCATTGAGGTCCATAGAAATCAAGAAGAACCGTGTTTTCCGGTGCTTTTCCCCCCTCTGCAACGCAAAGAGAGGTTGAATTTAACGATAGGGTTACTACAGCCAGTACTACCGGCAAAAATCGCAAAACGACGTTCTTGACCGCCATAAGAAAAAACTCCTGCTAAAAAAATCAACGTCCTGTTGATATACGAAATCCATTTCTCTTTCAGCATCGTTACTATTCCTTTAATAACGATTACGTACTATGGCGAATTTTTGCAATCTTGGCAAGTTCAACTTGAGGAAAAATTGAAAATTTTTTGATATTTCTTAAAAATATTTTGTAAAATGGGTAAAGTAGAAAAGACAGTGAGAGTTTTTTTCAATATCGACGGGAACTTTTATTCAAAATAGTGTATAATGAAGTTATCAATGAATATATTATTGTTCCTTCCCCTTTAACCCCCCCATTATTTATTTCATGGAAAACAGTATTTTTATGAAGGCGGTCCGCGGCGAAAACACCGACCGTCCCCCGGTATGGATGATGCGTCAGGCAGGCAGATACATGGCAGAATATCGAACGGTACGTGAAAACGTGTCTTTTCTGGACTTGTGCCGCGATCCGCATTTATGCGCCGAAGTTATGGTTACCGCCGTCGAAAAATTAGGGGTAGACGCCGCCATTGTCTTTTCCGATTTACTGCCGATTTTGGAACCGTTGGGTTTTTCCCTCTCTTTTGGGCAAGGGCACGGACCGATAATTCATAATCCCGTAACATCGCCTGAAGATTTAGATAATTTACATGATTTAGACAACCTTAAACCGCTGGATTTTGTGATGGAGGCGGTTCGTCAAACTCGACAGGCTCTTAAACCGAATCTGCCGCTGATTGGCTTTGCCGGGGCACCGTTTACGTTAGCCAGCTACGTTTTGGAAGGCGGTTCAAGCAAAAATTTTACCAAAACTAAGCAGTTTATGTATCTTTACCCCGATTCTTTCAATAAATTAATGGGATTGCTTTCCCGTGCGATTACAAAATATCTCATTGGGCAAATAGACGCAGGAGCGCAGGTCGTTCAGCTGTTCGATTCCTGGGTTGGGTGTCTATCGCCGCACGATTATCAACAGCATGTTTTTTCCCACGTAAAGTCTATTATTAATACGGTAGAGAAAAAAGCTCCGGTAATTCATTTTGGAACGGGGAACCCGGCTTTAATTCCGCTGATAACTCAGGCGGGCGGAACGGTAATCGGCGTTGATTGGCGGATAGAATTATCGCAAGCGTGGGAAACAATCCGTGCGAACGATGGAGGAAATCGGCGCAGTATTCAAGGGAACCTGGATCCGGCGGTTCTGCTAACCAATCCAGCGGAAATTAGTCGGCAAACGCGATTAATGCTCGATTCGGTTGCAGGACGTCCCGGCTTAATTGTGAATTTAGGACATGGAATTGTTCCTCAAACCCCGGTTGAAAACGCTATCGCCTTTGTCAACGCTGTTAAAAACTGTTAAGTTGGGTAACATAGCCAATTTCTTTTTGTTCGATGTATTGCCAATATATCTTGATTCCCCTTTTTCACCCCAGAAACGGGGGGTATAAGTTGGGTATTTATTGTAAAATATTCCGCTTTTTTCTTTTTTTATTGAATTGTCTATACAAAAAAAGACGATACTACAGATTGAATAGAATACAGGGATAAGTCTGTCTGTATTCAATTTATACTCTGATTATCTTGAGTATATGCCCTGATGGCGTTTTGAAATCACGATTTTATTTTGTAAAAACATGTGTTTTTACGTAGTAATGAAGTGTGAGTACCCCATCACGAAAAACTCAAGCCCGATCGGTATAACAATTTTCTTTGTACTTCAATAAGTAAAAAAGGACCGAGACATGGATGTAAAATTATTTTTCAGACGATGGTTGCGGTTGGCTATGATGGCCGCCGTGGGCATAGGAACTTCGGGATTGGCAAGTGCCGAAGTTATTTATACGAATGGTGCGGATATTACCAGTACCTATTCGCGTGAAATTGGAGCGGCTGGCGGAACGTTGACGTTTCAGAATTCAGCCTCCAATATTAATCTTTCCGGTAACGTTACAAGTGATTTGAAAGTTACCAATACAAGTAACACCGCAGGAGGGCGAGTCGTCTTTGGGGGAACCCAAACAGATACAATAACCCAGAGTAATGTTACGTTTACCGGTACAGGTGTTGAATTTGGAAGCAAATTAAACTATACAACTTATCCTCAGGAAGGACCGGAAACGACCTTCTACGAAGTGGGTGTATTATTTGGTTCGAACAACGACGAAGACGGTGTTGTTGACGTAACACCGGCAGGCAATGCCAGAGTCACTTTCGCCAACGGTAGTGAAACCCGTTTTTGGGGGGATGTGATTGTTGGTAGCACGGACAACGCCAATGCCGATGGTAATTCGACTAGCGGTTCAGCTACGGTAATATTTGAAACGGGCAGCCAGACAACTTTTGAAAACCAAAATACGTATTTTGGCGGCGGCGGATACAAAGCCTATGACAGCAGCGAGGCTGGATATACAGCCAGTAACAAAGGTGGAGATGCCACGTTGGTATTCAACGGCGGAACGACTACCTTTAATCAGCGTGCTGTTATCGGCGGCGGATCGACTTCCTTTGTTGGCGATGATGGAAAGGTTATCAAAAGTCCAACAGGACATTCAACCGTTATTTTTGCTGGAGGAACTAACAGTTTTTACTATAAAAACGCATTGGTCGAAGGCAATGATAAAAACTATTACGGCGTATATTTCTCCGCAACTAGTGGAAAAGCGGGCATTACCGAATCCGGCGGAACCGATATTTTTATCACCGGCGGTGTTAATAATTTTGAGGCGGAAACTCACGTAGGCGGAAACTACGGTTTGATTGCTTACGGCGATATTGTCCGAAGTAAAGATGATTTCGACGTTGTTTACGGCGGAACAAATAACTTTACGATAACCGGTGGTAAAAACCTGTTTTCCGCGCGGTCAACATTTGGTGCTGCCAACAGCCAGACTACGGTTACCTTCCAAGGAGGTATTTCCAGTTTTACCGGTGCTGAACGTTCTATCAACATGGGTAAAGGAGATATTGATACAGGATACTCTGCCAGTAACTATAATGGACAGGACCTGCCGTTTGTATTTTTTGGCGGTAAAGATCTAACTGTAAGCGGAACAAGTAACAACGATTTGTCTTACTGGAATGAATATTTCGCCACTTTTGG
>CAYZMZ010000018.1:0-10444 GCA_964479655.1 uncultured Planctomycetaceae bacterium | reverse complement strand
CGCCATTTCAGAGGTTCAGATTGCGGATCGTATCGCGGCCAATGCTGTTGTTACCATCAACGGCGGTGATGTCAGAATCAATACAACCGCCTTTGTTGGAGGTGCAAACTACAACGAACTGTCAGGTTCTAGCGATTTAGATACCTTAACCAAAAATTTCGCCTATACCGGCGGTGCTGTTGGAAATGTGCATGCGTTTACTAATGATACAGAACGATTTGAAGCCTTGGGTGATGATCAATACGTGTATCATTACACCGATGAAGCGGGAAATGCCTGTACCTATAACATGATTATTGATGACGGTGGTGTTGGTTCCATGTCCATGACAAGCGGTGCGCTGACACTGGGCATTTATAACACAACTCAATTGTACGAGCACAGCGATCAGGGTGAAGTCAATCCGATTTACACAATCAACCGCAATGCGCAAGTGCAGATTATTGGTACCCATAGTGCGTTCAATGCAACAGGCGGAAGTATTTATTTCACCGTTGATCGCAATGGAACAACCTGCCTGAATCAGGACGGTGTAGCGGTTGAACGGTTGAATGCCGCACGACTGGTATTTGACTCCATGACAATTACAGATAATGTACAATTGTACCTTAAGCCGCAAACGTCTTGGGCTGATTTGATCCAAGGAACTGGTGCTGAATACTTCACCATTGAAAACTTTGTTGATTCAACGGGAGATCAGCTGAAAATTGGTCATGAAGAAAACGGTCAGTATGTGTATCAAAAAGACCGACTTTTCTACAGTGTTGGTGTGGAAAAGGTTGTTGATACCGGTGCTCTGGCAGATAAAAACTTTAAAGATCAAGCCCGATTGCATATCCATGTTCATGACCCGCACGAGGTAGTTCCCGATGGAAACCTGGGTGATAACATGGACGATTATCTGGACGATTTAGATGATGATACCGAACCCGATGATATTCGGGAACCCTTGGACGACATTTGGAACAGCGATAGCAAAGAAGAAGCTCAGGAAAAGTTCGATGATTTGGCTGGTGGAATTTTTGGCGATTGGTTTAACGCTCAAACACAGCGTATTACCTCGCTGAATAATATGCTGGCGAATCGGACTATTGCTGATGATTCCGGTTTGGATCAATTCTGCCAACAGTGCTGCTGCCCGAACGGACAGGAATGCAATCCGTATTATCCCGGTCCGGCTTGCAATGGTTGTGAACGTTGCGCTGCACGGCGTCAATGCGGTTTAGGATTCCAGATCGGACGTATGCCCCGCTTCTGCCAGCCTAAACGAACGGCTTGGGCCAGTTTCATTGGTGATTACGGTGATTCCAATTATTGGAAAGGATTCACAAAGTATCACCAGGAATCCACCGGTTTAGCCGTTGGTATGGAATGGCGTACTGTTGACTGCGATAAAATCGGCGTATATTTCAACTATTCCGATTCCGCCATTACGCATGGAAATAGCAAGGGGAACTCCGGTTCCAGAGTAGATTCCGATGATTATAACTTTGGTTTGTATGCTAAATGGGACGCGATTGCCTTCGGTGGATATGGATTCGCCAATGCCGCGTTTACCTATAACGACATCAATTCAGAACGTTTTTATAACACGCAGAACTACAACAGCCAACTGTACGGCAGAACCAACGGCCTGTCGACCTCGGTTTACCTGGAACGAGGCTGGCTGTTTGCTGAAGACCATGGTTTTGTAATCAATCCGTTCCTGAGCATTCAGTATGCTTACCTGCAGATGGATGACTTCACCGAAAGCGGCTCAATGGCTAACATGAGACTTCATGCTTATGATATGAGCTACAGTTCGTTGCGAGGTCAGATTGGTGCACGAATCAGCCGCGATTTTATCGTCGGTTGCCAGAATTGGCAGATTCTTCGCCTGACCTTGTCCGGCGCGTGGCTGCATGAGTTCTTGGATCCTCAGGCTGAGTACTACACCGAATTATTGGGTGATACTCAACATAAACAATGGTTTATGAAAAGCAATGGAGCAGGACGTGATTACGCAAACTTGATGTTCTCTTTGGATTACCGATTCACAAAACGATTGTCAGCCAATGCCAGCTACAACGCGTTTTTCAATCAGTTCCAAACCATCAATGCGGCCAGTGCTTCGCTACGGTTTGACTTCTAAAAAAGCGCAGGTTTAAGCCTGTGCTTTCCGGGGGGAAGAAATTAAATCCTCCCCCTCTCCAGTCTAAGGAATTCCCCTGTCAACAGTCTCGGTTTGACAGGGGAGTTTTTTTGTATTTTAGGGGTTCCGAGACGGGGTTCCCTGTTCGGCTACCGCCGGTTGCCAACAAAATGGTTGGCGGGGCAATATTACTACCATAACCCTCTTTTTTGTATATCGTCGTTATAGTCTGTCTATATTGTCAATTCTATTCTTTTTGATTATTTTGATGTTTACTCAATATTTATTTGAAATTTTCTGCCCGGTATGGTTGAATAACCAGTAAGTTTTGTTATAATTCAGGTATATATTCGGACGTCATGTGATTATATGGCTTCCATCAAGATTCACCCATTTATCCTTAAGGATTAAGTTCATGAAAGTTTCTATCGGCAGCGATCACCGGGGCATAGCAGCCCGGAGCCAAGTATTGCACGTTTTGGAGATGCTCGGACATACCGTTGACGATTGCGGTACCAACGACACGGGTAGCGTAGATTATCCAGACGTTGCGGCTTTGGTTGCGGAGAAAGTCAGCAATAATACCAGCGACCGCGGAATTCTCATTTGCGGAACAGGCATCGGTATGTCTTTAGCCGCTAATAAATTTCGTAGAGTCCGGGCAGCGGTCTGCCAAGACGAACTGTTTGCGGAAATTAGCCGTCGGCACAATGATTTAAACGTTCTGTGCCTTCCCGGAGATACAATCAGTCAAAGTGCGCTGCCGCGTATAATTGAAATTTGGATGAAAACCCCGTTTGACGGCGGTCGGCACCAAATCCGCGTTAATAAAATACTGGCTTTAGAAGATAAAAATTTTAAATAAAATCAAAAATTTATTCCATCGTGAATTTTTCCAAGTCTATTTGAAAAAATAAAAGAATTGGGGGAAGATTCACGAAAAGTCCGGTATTCCCTGTAATATACCATTCCCCTTTAATTTGCAATCTGACAAACAGATAAAACAACAGTTATGTTAAGAACAGACGAAATCCTTTCTACCATAGAAATGCTTCATGCCGAACATTTAGATGTCCGTGCCGTTACCTTAGCGTTAAATATCAACGACTGCGCGGCTTCCAGCGTAGATTTGGTATGCGATAAATTACGTAAAAAGATCCGTACTTATGCCGGACGCCTGGTAGCCACGTGCGACAAAGTCGGCGAAAAATACGGGATTCCGGTAATCAATAAGCGCGTTGCGCTATCTGCCGTTTCGCAGATATTGGCTGGGCACGGACGTTCCGCCGCCTTGCAAATTGCCCAGGCGTTGGATAAATCGGCTCAGGAATGTGGAATCGACTTTGTCGGCGGTTTTTCCGCTTACGTTCAAAAGGGAATTACCGTTTCTGATCAATTACTTATCGATTCGCTGCCTGAAGTGCTTTCTCAAACCAAACAGGTTTGCGCCTCGGTAAACGTAGCCTCACGTAAAGCGGGAATAAACATGAACGCGGTTCGTCAGATGGGTACGGTTGTTAAAAAGATAGCCAATGCTACGGCCGACCAACGCGGTTTTGGAGCGGCAAAACTGGTAATCTTTGCCAACGTTCCGGAGGATTCGCCCTTCATGGCAGGCGCGGTTGCCGGCAACGGCGAAGGAGAAGCGGCGATAAATATCGGGGTCTCCGGGCCTGGCGTGGTTTCCTCCGCGTTGCGCCGTCGTCTGGAAATTGAACCGAACGCTACGCTAAACGACTTGGCTGAAGAAATCAAAATCACCAGTTTCCGGGTTACTCGCGTTGGAGAATTAATCGGTCGAGAAGTCGCCAAAACGTTGGGAATTGAATTTGGAATTGTTGATTTATCTTTAGCTCCTACTCCGATGATTGGAGATAGTATCGGCGAAATTCTCAAGGCGTTGGGAATTTCCCGAATCGGCGCGCCGGGCTCAACCGCGGCGATTGCCATGTTAAATGATGCGGTTAAAAAAGGCGGATTATTTGCCTCCAGTTCTGTCGGCGGATTATCCGGCGCCTTTATTCCGGTCAGCGAAGATTCAACCTTGGCTGACGCCGTGGGGCAGGGGCATCTGGTTTTAGAAAAGCTGGAAGCCATGACAGCGGTTTGTTCTGTCGGGTTAGACATGGTTCTGGTTCCCGGCGATACATCCGACGAAACCCTTTCCGCGATTATTGCCGATGAAATGGCTATTGGCGTTATCAATAATAAAACCACCGCAGCGCGACTTATTCCCGTTCCCGGCGCAAAGGCGGGCGAAGTGGTTGATTTCGGCGGTCTGTTCGGGCATGCGCCGGTACTGGAGGTTCGCAACGATGGCGGCTCCAAAGAATTTATTCATCACGGAGGTCGGATTCCCGCTCCGTTGCAGTCCTTGGGGAATTAATTCCGCAGGAAGGCAAACTGGTCTTTACAGATCAGCAAAAAATTGTTATCATGCTGTACCTAAAAAAGTTTTTTACTTTGCACACTTAATATAAAAGGAGAACAGCATGAATTTTAACTTTTTTGACTGGATTCGTCAGGGCGTCAAGCGTTCCGTTATTATGGGCGTTAACGACGCTGTAGAATGTATTGGAACTCCGGTAGAACAAGACAAGGTTCGTGAAACCCTGCTTCAGTTTGCTGCCGCAGACGAAGTCCCGCTCAGCGTCGACGCCAAGCGTTTAACCGCCAGTTCCAGTCCCCGAACCGTGGGAAAGCTGGGACGCCGTCTAAGTGATTCTCTGAAAAAAGAATCCGCTGAATAATTTGATAGCCCTGCCGTTTCGGGGGGATTATCTCAATTGCATTGTATTAATATTATGGACATTGTATTATTTCCGCATCCCGCCTTAAAACTGGCGGCTTCCCCCGTTTTAAAAATCGATAATATCCTGCGGGGACAAATTGAAAACATGTTTAAGTTGATGTACGCGACCAACGGCATCGGCTTGGCTGGACCGCAGGTTGAATTGCCGTATCGTCTATTTGTAATGAACTACACCGGCGATAAATCCAAGCCGGAAAAAGAGATGGTTTTTATCAATCCGGTTATCGTTCGCCGCGGCGGTCAATTGGTTTCAGACGACGAAGGCTGCCTCAGCTTCCCGGGTATTTTCGCTCCGGTTATTCGTCAGTCCCGCGTTACGATAAAAGCCTACTCACCTAAAGGCGAACCGATTACAGCGACCTTTGAAGGATTAGCGGCTCGGTGTGTTCAGCACGAATACGATCATCTGGACGGCATTTCTTTTGTAGATCGATTGGAACCGAAGGCATTGAAAAAAATTACGCCGCTGTTAGATAAACAGATCGAAAAATTCAACGCCGGAGAAACTATACATACGTACAATATCGAAAAACCGGCTGACAGTACAGAAAGTCCTGTTGCAAGTACCGAAAATCCGGCTGAATCCGATACCTCTGTTCAGGAATAATTCATGTACCGTGAACAAATGGAGCAGGGTTTGCAAAACGATAAAACAATTCCGTCTGCTCTCTCTCGGTACTCGGCTGATACAGCGGGAAAGAATCAGCTTCCCGCTGCGATGACCGCTTCGTTAATTCCCGGTCTGCGTCCGCTCTCTATCGGAAACGTCTATATTGGGTTTCCCGCCATTCAAGCTCCGTTAAGCGGATACAGTGACCGTCCGCAACGCTATATCACCAAAAATCTGCGGGATATAGTTCGGAATTTTCCCGAATATAACTATCTGCCTGCCGAGGGGAAAGACGCTATTTTAGGAGCCGCTGCAACGGTTGCTGAAGTCATGCTGGATCAGTTTATTATCTCGGTAAAAAAACTTACGAAGGTAAATTACTATCTCGGCTTGGATACGTCTGATCACCCCTGCGGAGCGCAGATTATGGGGGCGCAGCCGGAGGATTTTCCCAAAGCCGCCTTGCGTTTGGTCGGTGAAGACCTTCCCGGCGGCAGGCGGAATAACTTCCCGCTGGACAATTCCGGGCAGGAAAAGCAATCCTATTTTGACTGGATTGATCTGAACTTTGCCTGTCCGGTAAAAAAAGTACTGGGAAGACAGCGTGGCGGATTCCTCTTGTCAGACCCGGATACTGCGTTGGAAATTATCGATAGAACCCGTCAGGCGTTGCCGGATAATATTCCTTTAACCGTAAAAATGCGCAAGGGTTTTGACGATTCCTCCGAAAGCGAGGCGAACTTCTTTCGGATTCTTGACGGTGCGTTGGATTCAGGCGTTGCTGCAGTTGCCATTCATGGCAGAACCGTTTTACAGCGATATACCGGAACCGCCGACTGGGATTTTATCGCACGGGTAAAACGGCATGTTGGAAATAAAATAATTTTAGGTTGTGGTGATTTGTTTACCGCACAAACCTGTATAGATAGAATTTTGGAAACGAATATCGACGGGGTTTGTATTGCCCGCGGTGCGATTGGCAATCCATGGATATTTCCCGATTTTAACGCCTTGGCGTTAGGATTAAATGCGCCGTCCGCTCCATCGTTGCTCCAGCAGGCGGCGGTATTGGCAGAGCATTTTAATCGATGTGAAAATCTGTATGGTGAACAAAGAACCTGCTCAATAATTCGTAAATTTGGAATCAAGCATGCGCAACTGCACCCGCAAACGGATATTCTCCGTAAACGGTTTGTCAACGTCCGCAAACGAGCGGAATGGTTTGATATTTTGCAGCAATATTACGGCTTTTCCGAACATCCTGCCGCTAATTCCCCAACGGAATAATTCCTGCTCGCAACTGCGTAGCGGTTAAACCCCGAGCCGAACAGGGAACCCCGCCTCGGGGCCGTCCTCGCCTTTCCGCGGTCGTCCTCGGCCGCTTAACGCCGTTCGATTTTGAATACCGCTTTCCCAAAAAACGCCTTTAGGTTTTTCCGTTTGGTAGAGCCCGGTATTTTCAAGAAACGCAATACACCGATTCAACGTCCGCACTGTTTTAATTCAACCGCCGCGCTGTTGATAAAAAGAAGATCAAATCTGTATAATATATTCAAGCGTATCTGTATGTATAGCAGCTATGCAACAGAATCTAAAAACGATTTCACGGCAACGGCAAAAGCCGTCGGGCTTTCCATGGGAGATAAATGTCCGGCATAAGGAATAACAACATGCCGCGCATTGGGCATAGATTGCGATATTGATTCCATTGAACTGGGAGGCGATAAAATATCGCGCTGACCGCCGATTACCAAAGCAGGAACATCGATTTCCGGCAAGCGGTCTGTAAAATTGGATCGCTGCGCCATTCCTCGAGCAACGGCGGCA
The DNA here is from genome assembly GCA_964479655.1 of uncultured Planctomycetaceae bacterium. Lineage (GTDB taxonomy): Bacteria > Planctomycetota > Planctomycetia > Pirellulales > Thermoguttaceae > RUG11551. The sequence continues at coordinate 3,064 of CAYZMZ010000018.1, read as the reverse complement.
ACGCCTTGATAATTATTGGAAACAACCATTGCTTTGTACTCTTGTACAACGTTTTCATTTAAGGCTAACGTTTCGGGGGAAAAGAGTTTACCGGCCATCGCGTCTGCTAAAAATCGGCAGCTGAGTTCCTGTTCAACCCGCAAGGCGGTTTTTATTCTATTGGCTGCCGCTTCGGGAGAATCCGCTCCCGCGTTACTGTCGGCAATAATCAGACCTTTTAGCCGGTCTGGATACCGATTCCATATTTCCCAGCCCACGTATGAACCCATCGACAATCCACAATAGAAAAATTGCCGGGCATGAAACTGATCGGCTAACTCCGCCATGTCATCGGCTAGATCAGCCATTGTTGTAACAGAGCAAACGGGAGAATCAACAGAATCCTGACGATCAACAATCCCCATCGAGCGGAAATCCGGAGCGACCATTGTATAACGGTCTAAAAACGACGGAATCGATTCCATCGACTTGAACATCCGATCCCACATTACATGACTGAACGGAAATCCATGTCCAAAAATAACCAAGGAACCGTTTTCCTTACAACCATGCAAACGATATACGGGTAACGTCATCTAATATCCTCCCAGTTGCGAACAGGAATGACGAAACCGCTCCGAAGAGCAGTTTCATCATTAAAAATTAATACTGAATATAGATATACTTATTCAGGTGAAACAATATACACGCAGGCAATCTGTCGCGTATTATTCTTCGATAATAACACGGAAGCCGACGTTATACACCTTCTGCCACGGCTGATAGGAGAATCGTATGCTGGAACCGGCAGAAACCGGTCGGTTATTCCAGCTGCCTCCTCGCGCGGTCTTGACAGAATTTTGATTGCAGGCATTGCGTCCGTCATCGTCTTTGTACGGATAAGGCTTATAATCTGAACGAGTCCATTCGGAAACGTTTCCGACCATATCGTACAAACCAAATGCGTTGGGCGAATACTGTTTAACGTAGTCTACATTAAACCACTTGTCTTCAAACCGGTCGTCGCGCAGGGGGAATTTATGCCCCTCTGGATAGGGGCGACGGGCATGAATTTTACTTCCGCCTTCCCACGTGGTATAGCTGAATCGTAAACCGGCATCTGCCAGGTTCGCCCATTGCGACCAGTCGGTATCCCAATCGCCGTAGAAAAACTGCTTGCCGCTTCCGGCACGAGCCGCCCATTCCCACTGCGCTTCGGTCGGCAGATTAATCTTCTTGCCAGACTGCTTGGCTAACCATTTGCAGAAATCCATCGATTCTATCCAGCTTACTCGGGCTACCGGCTGTAACGGGTGATTGGCAATATAACCAGGTGTTGTATGGTCTTTACCGTCTTCACGCTGATACCGGGTATCATGCTTGGGATCGAAACATTCATACTGCTGATTTGTTACTTCCGTTTCGGAAATCCAGAACGGTTTAGTAACTTCAACTATAGCGCGGGGCATTTCGTCTTTGGCTCCGTTTTCAGAACCCATAATATACTTCCCGGCAGGAATTTTAACCATCGTCATAGCAACGGAATTACCTGCGTGGTCTGTTCCTAACGGCACTTCAATCTTTTCCTGCTTTTCTCCGCCAGCCAGTTCCTTGGCCTTGAATTGGTCCAGCGGCCAGTTTTCCAAAGTTAAATTATCCGGCTGAACTTTTTCCTCTGCTTGAGGAATAATCGGAGTAATCTCTTTGTTGACGCCGGCTAACGCATTTCGATATTCTTCTTCAGGATTATCCGAAACGCCTGCATAGAGTTTTTGCAATTCCAAACGTCGATTTTCTCTGGACGGATTACTCCACATTCCGCGATACGGAGCGTTTAAGTCTATCCAGCAATAAATTCGTTCCCATGCTTCACGGGGCAGCTGAACGTTATGATGTCCTTTTTTGAGCATTTGGATCAGTTCACTGGTCGAGGCGTGATATTCCATCGGCTTCATTACGTCCAAGTCCGTTTCCGGTCCAGGACGGCGAACATACGGATTGATTGCCGCATACGCAGTATCGGTTCTCCAATCGCCCGCATTTTTCGCAACGAAAGAAATATCGCCTGCTTTATCGGTATCGTTATGACAACCAACACAGTATTGATTTAAGGTCGGCTGAAGTTCGGTCTGGAAACCCCAAGAGCGTGCGGGACCGTACCACGGGGTAATCGGCTGCGGAGCTTTTCGACCCGCAATCGTTTGACGCGTCGGGGTAACGTCGTTGGCGTTTTCATGGCAACCGTTACAGGACAAAGCTTCACCGGGCATAACAACCGTCCAGGAACGCATCAAAGCAATCGCCGCGCCCTGTTCGTCCAATACCTGCATTGCAAACGGGATGTTAGCGGGAACTTCAAAGAAGGCAGAACCATCGGATTCTACATTGACCGTTCCTAAAATTCGCTTAACGTCCCAAGAAGACTGCTCGCCGCACGATTCGTGCCCGCCGCTGCGATTATATCCGTAATGATACGCTATAATACGCAATTGCTTGGCTTGTCCGCGTGCAACACCTTCCATACCACGTCCCAAATATACATCGGTTACAAAAACCGTTCCGGTTTTCATATCTGTATCAACGTTATCTGGAATTACCGGCGGTACGGCTTTGGCGATAATCGGTTCGGGTTCAAACAAACTACTGCCGTCGACCTTACCCAGCAAAGTCATGTTGTCAAAAACGTCTACCAAGTAAACGTCAAAGAAGCTTCCGCCTTTTCTCATGCTTGTTAAAATATATTTGTCAGACAACGGACATGGGTGAGTAAAGGCATATTTTACTCCGCCAACCTGGTCATCACAAATATTTCCTACTACGTCTTTTCCCCAACCTGGAATTTCCTGTACGCAGCCGGTTACTTCTTTCGGTAATACGTCTGGAATAAAGTTGATAAAGGAGGCTTGCGGACCCCATTCTTTATTGACGGGTCTAAATCGCATCGGATAATATCGTCTCAAATTCGGATCGATAACCATCAATCGACCGGTTTCAGCCGCAGCATGATGCCCGCTGATAATACCAACCAATTTCGTGCTGTCGCCCGGACACGGTTTAGGATGCTTATACGCGGTGGGGAAATAAC
>CAYZMZ010000017.1:2728-17618 GCA_964479655.1 uncultured Planctomycetaceae bacterium | reverse complement strand
GGACTGATCGGGACCGGATTTACCATCGCAGAACTCGTATCCAATTCAGGAACGGCGGGAATAATACCGTCCGTTGAGTTCGGGTAGCTGACCGGCGTCATAACTATCGGCGAAAGCGGTATTTCCGCAGGACGGGGTATTAGACATACGATTACAAACGCAATCAGCAGTCCAACAGCGGCGGCAAATGTTATCGAAAACAATTGGAAAGAATTCTTCATGATTTTTTCCTTTTATATATTACGTGTTCTAACTTATCTGAATTAATACACCGACCCCTAAACCGGAGTCCGTTTATCTTGGTATCGGATAATCACTATAAAAAGAATAAGAAGAAAATCTAAAAATTTCAATATAATCAACAAACAAGTTAAAAACGTTCTGATTGTTGCTTTCGACGCACTTGCACCATTTTGCCTATTTTATACATTTCGCCCATATTCAGTATCCTAAATAGGAAACCAAGTACAAGCGGGGGTTCTTTTTGAGGGAGATTGTACCGATTATGGCTTAACAGGTTCCCAATCCAAACTAATATCCAAGGAACTAGCCGCATGGGTAAGAGATCCGACGCTGATTCGTTCGACTCCCGTAGCCGCTATTTTACCTATTGTCTTTAGATTAACGCCTCCCGAGGCTTCTAATTCAACTGAAGGAGCTGTTTTATCTCGCATAACAACCGCCTGACGAAGCATAGAGGGGTTCATGTTGTCCAACAGCACAATATCGGGCAATTCCGGCAACGCAAGCTCCAGCTGAGTCAGCGAATCGACTTCAATTTCGACAAGTGTAGTAGTCATATTTCTTTCAGCCAAGAATTTTTTTGCCCGACGAATCGCCTGAGCGGGGTCGAACAGTACCTCTTCATCCAATCCGTGTTTTAATTCAGAACAGGCTAACGCCAAATGGTTGTCCTTTATTAATATAGCATCGTACAAACCGCTTCGATGATTTTTCCCTCCGCCGCAGTAAATGGCGTACTTTTCCAGCAAACGCCAGCCGGGGGTCGTTTTTCGGGTATCGTAAATGCCCGGCTTTTTCCCTTCGATTAAATCTACCCATTCAACATAGAAATGAGTCAGCGAGGCGATACCGCATAAACGACTCATAAAATTTAACAGGGGGCGTTCTATATGCAGAATTTGTCGAGCTTGTCCTTCCAAAACGCCGATTTTAGAACCGGGATACAGAGGGTCGCCGTCTGCCAGGAAAGGCGTCCATTTAACATCGGGCGCGTGTTCGAGAATAATCGGAACAAGCTCGGTACCGCACAAAATACCTTCTTCCCGAGAAACCAGAGCGACTTTTCCTCTGGCCGTTTCCGGAACAACAGCATAGGTTGTAATATCGACGCTTCCACGAACGTCCTCTTCGATTGCCAAATCTAACAGCACTCGAAAATCTTTTTCAACGTCTTTGCTCCATTTTGTTTGGTGGAAATCCGGCTTGTCCATAATTATTTTTGCCTTTCTTGAATAAACTGTTTCCTTAACCCTTTGATTATAACAAGAAATGAGTTAAAATAAAGGGGTATGAAGGAAACCAAAATTAATCTGCCGAACGAAACGGAAAAATTAGCAGGCGAAGCCCGCGCCATTCTGCATGTTCGTCGAGCGAAATTATCCAACGAAGACAAGCAGCCTTGGATTTTTCGGTATCGAGATCAGATTACGTTGGTTTTCTGCTTAACCGTCGCCTTGGTTTCTATTGGAAGTTATTTATTTTGGACTACGCGCGTAAATAATCAACAAATTGAAGTAAGTCGAATGACGCGCAATCAAGCCCAACTCCAAATCGATATCAATTCCGCTCCGTGGACAGAACTAGCTTTGCTGCCGGGTATTGGCGAGGAAAAAGCGCGGCGAATTATCAATTACCGTCAACAGCAGGGGCGAATTACCGATTTCAACGATTTAATGTCGGTCGAAGGAATCGGACCCAAAACACTCGATTCCCTCCGACCGTTTTTAGTTCCCTTGCCCGACAGTCAGACAACCGCTCAACGTTAAATTGCGTGATTCGTTCGATAATTCCGCAATCCCCGCGACTGTAGCAAAACCTGCGGCTATAGCAATCCCCTCGAATATAGAAATCCCCGCAGTTATAGAAAAACCGTCGCCTACGAAAATCCCGGCGTTCAATCGAAACAATTTTTCATTTGAGAAAGAATTTTTCCAGAAATTAGGGGGATTGCCCCCAGCGTTTTTTTTATGTATAATTTCAGAAAAGGCTTTTTGCCGATTATTTTTCTGCTGACTACCGTCATTTTCCCCTTTTCAGACGTTTGCGGATTGGAACCAGAGGAATTGCTATTGGTCGTAAATCCCCGTTCGACAATTTCGATGGAATTAGCGAATTATTATGCCTTTACTCGACAATTGCCGCCTGAAAACGTGTTTTATCTGGATTACGACGACGCAAAACATGAAGTTTCCTGGACAGAATTTTACGAAAATATATTCAAACCGATTTCTTTTCAGGCGAAAAAACGAAACTGTCTTGCCGTTGCGTTTAGCTGCGGATTTCCGTTGTCCGTCAATTTATCAAACGTCTTTGACGATTTCGGGGTAGACGAATACGATAAAAAGATTCTTACGCCAACCGGTTCTCTAAACGGAATGATGTATTTGGGACGGCTGATACAGCAACAATCAGACAAGCCTCATTTATCGCTCTTAAAACGAAATTACTATATTTTCCCGGAAGGAACTCCCCAAACAGACGCTCAGAACGACATAATCAGTCAGCCGGTAATCCCTTTTGATAATACTCATGCCCAAAACCATTTGCTATGTTGTTTTTTGGGCAGGATAACCGATCAATTCGCTTCTGAAAATTGTATGAACTATCTCCGCCGTTCAATTTCGGCAGACGGTACTTTTCCCAAAGGAACGGTCTATTTTGTCGCCAACAACGATATCCGTACTCAAGTCCGACAGCACGAATTTTGGCGATCAGTAGAAAACATCGAGTATTTATCGTCTCAAAACAAGCGAATAACGGTTGCAGCGGAAATTATCAATTGCGGTTGTTTGCCCGTTGGAAAAAAAGATATTGTCGGTCTGACTACCGGCTGTAAGCAGTTCGACTGGGCAAAAAGCGGGTGCGCCGCGATTCCCGGAGCGATATGTGAAAATTTAACCAGCTACGGCGGCATGCTCTATAAAAATCATAATCAAACGTCCATGCTTAATTTTTTGGACGATGGCGCGGCGGGAACCTCCGGAACGCCGACTGAGCCGTATGCTATCGCCGAGAAATTCCCCTCTTGCGAACTGTATCGTCAGTATATATCCGGTTTAACGTTGATAGAATCGTATTATCGGACCGTTCGATGGCCGTATCAATTGGTAATTGTCGGCGATCCTCTTTGCTGCCCCTGGAAAGAAAAGAAGACGGTTGTTTTACCGAATCAAAAACAGGGTAAAACCATGGCAATTAAACGGATTACTCCCGCTCCAATCGAGGAGCTTTACATGGGACAGACGGTTCTTTTTGAACTGTCAAACGCGCCGGCTGAAATTGCCTCCGTCCAACTGATTTCAGGAAACCGGATCTTAAATGAAGCGGTAATTCAAAATGATTCTCCCGTTACGCTGGAATTGGAAACTCTAAAACTGGGAGTCGGACAAGTGATAGTTATCGCCAGATTCAACGACGAAAACGGAAATCAGGCGGGCAGTTCCCGAATCGAGCTGCAAATCAGGTCAATTTCTCAAAAAAAGTGAATTTTTCGGAAAATTTTTTGATTTATATGCCCGGTACGTCTTGAAAAAAAACTCAATATCTGTTGTAATAGAGATAATTGTATTGATTCCACTTGAATTTTCCAGAACGATACTGGTTCCACTTGATTTTTTCCGGTTTGCATAACAACCGCAGTCATTTCATTTCGCCCCAAACAATAAAACAAAGCGTTGTTTTATTCTGTTCGGGTGCAATCAAAACGACATCAAGAAAAAAATCAAGTAGTCATAGTAAAACTATAACCAAAATACCCTTTGTTCGTTTAGACGGTTATCCTATATACTATTTTGATATTGACCGCAGAAAAATCAAGTGCAACAATATAATATAATCGGTTGATTGTATTAATCCCACCCCCCTTTCGGAGAAATAGCCATGAAACATGTTTGTATCAGTTTTTTAACGGTCGTTTTGGGAATTGCTCTGGTCGGCTGTAACAGTAGCTGCCAAACGTCAACCCCGGAGAAGGAATCGTCCAAACAGAATCCGACCACCGAATCGGTCAACGCGGATTCAACCGAAACTCCGGTTACATCGACAGAAGAGTCGGTAGACAATAAAACCGCAGATACCGAATCTGCCGGCAAGGAATCGCCCGATACCGAATCTGCGGACAGTAAATCTGCGGACACTGAATCAGCAGACAAGGAAATTACCGATTTAGAGGTAAAACAAGACGCCCAGACGGCGGCCTTGCCGCAGGATTCAATTACCGGAGCCGATTTTGAATCAATGACAGACCCGTCCAAGGACGCCGAAGCAGGCGACGATAACTCCGCAGAGGTTTCCGAAGCCGATGTTTTCGGAGATGATTCAGAAAACGCCGTTCCGGAAGAGGAAAATTCAGCTCAAAAAGCAGACGACGCCTCGGCTGAGGTTCCGGCTGACGCTACAAATAAAGAATCAGCTACCGGTCCGGCAAAAGTTGCCCCCGAAGCGGAAAAATAATAGTAATACAAATTTGTCATTTGTGCTGTACATGAATATTTGTACAGATAACGTAATACTCGGAATGTTATATTCAAAGGAGACCTTATGTCAGAATCGAAATCGGTCGCGCTTGCGTATCCGCGGCTTTGTTTAGCTTATTTTTTACAGTTTGCTGTTTGGGGCAGCTACGGTTTTGCCTTGGGTGGATTTGCACTCAACGGGCTAAAATTTTCCGGTTCGCAAATGGGCTGGATCGGAGCGGCGATTCCGATTGGGGCCTTGGTCGCTCCGTTTGTCGGACGTATTGCAGACAAATACATGTCGGCGCAGTACGTGTTATCTATATTGCAATTTGTCTGTGCTGGATTGCTGTTTTTCGTAGGTACGATGACCGCGCAGAATGCAGACGGAGCTTACACCGCTCAATTTTGGCCCATGATGACCGCGTTAGTTATGGTCGGTGTTTTTTATATGCCGACGATTCCTTTGATTAACTCGATTGTATTTGCAAACGTTCCGAATCGGGATAACGCGCCGCGTGTATTTATGTTCGGTACAATTGGCTGGATTGCCATCGTTCTGTTTATTCAGGCTTTTTTTGGTGCCGGGGATAACAACCAGTTCTTCTTTGTTGGATCGGGTTGCAGTTTACTGCTTGCCGTTTACGCTCTGACGCTGCCCAATACGCCCCCCCAAGCGGCAAACGAAGAGCAATCGGGGAAAAAATCTACCAGTATGTATGAATTGCTTCTTCAGCCATCGGTTGCTGTTTTTGCGTTTACGATTTTGATTGCGGGTATTGCGGCATGCGGTTTATTCTTTACAACCTGTTTTGCGATGCTGGGTCAACGAGGCTATCCGGGCGGATTGGCTTTAACAACGTTAAATCAATTTTCGGAAGTTTTGTTCATGGCGTTGCTGCCGATTTTTGCGGTTCGCTGCGGCTTGAAAAACGTAATTTTAATCGGTATCGCAGCTTGGTTTAGCCGATATATATGCTTTATGTTCCCCGCCTTTGAATTGGCGTTGTTGGGATTAATTCTGCACGGATTCTGCTACAGCTTCCTGTACGTCGGTTCGTATCAGTACGGCGATAAAATTGCGTCTCCTGAAATGAAGGCCTCTGTACAAAGTTTAATCGGTTTTATCCTTTTGGGCGTTGGTCAAATTGTCGGCTCTGTTATGGCAGGTCAGTTGGTTGAATGGAATCCTCCGGTTGTTGAAAAGGTTACTTTGGGAGATAACGTGATTTTTAAATTACCCGCTTGGTCAGATCCGGCGGCGGCCTCCTCCGCATGGAACAAGCTGGATTTAGCCCAGTACGTGAAGTCGCAGGAGAAAAAGGCGGAAGCGGCAAAAGCGGCAGATGCCCAAATCGATTTCGGTTCGATTGCCAAAGACGGAGTAATTGATGCTCAGCTAATCAATGGACTTACCGACGGTATTAAATCCAAAGACGGTTCTGCGGTACTATCCAAAGAACAGCTGACCAGCCTGTTTACGCAGGTTCAATCCAAACTAACGGGGCAAGACGTAAAACCCGAAGAAATCAAATTGGATCGTCAGCAATATTTACAGGCTCAAACCAACGATTGGGCGAAAATATTCATGGTTCCCGCTGTCATGATGGCGGTTGCGTTTATCGTTTTCCTGTTGTTTGGTAAAAATCCGAAAGACGTTCAGGAAGAAGAACAAGCCGTTGCAGCTGCAAACTAAATTCGGCACAATAATCGACCTGAGTTTTTGCTCAGGTCGATTTAATGCTATGATAATCTTTTGTTCAATCTTTACTTGTTTTTTACCGAGATTCTCGAAGAATTTTTTTGGGAAAGGTACTCCGACAAGTTTATTCTCAAGAGCTAACCTTCCCGGAAAATTTCAACTGGAACGGGGATCGTTCCAATCAGGGGAAAACGAAATACAAACGGCGTCGAAGAGAAATTTCGCAGTCATAGTAAAATCGGCGCATAAAAGAAGGGTAAAATAAAAATATTATGAGTACTTCAACCAATTCATGGATTTGGCTAGCAATTTTAGCGGCTGTTTTCGCAACGTTGGTAAATCTGTTTGCCAAAATGGGCGTTTACGGCTCGGACGGAATTAAAATTGATAAGAACCTGGCGACAGCAATACGAACGACGACGGCTTTTGCAATGGCATGGGGAATTTTTATTATCTACAGTCTGGTTACCGGGCAGCCGATGGGCATCAAATTCCAGAATCTTTCCGCCGTAAATTGGACTTTTTTACTGTTGACCGGAGCGTGTACAGGCATGACGTGGCTTTGTACGATGTACGCCTTGTCGCTGGGCGAAGTATCCCGTGTTGCGCCGCTGTCTAAACTATCAGTAGTCTTTTTAATTCCAGTAGGAATATTAGTATTGGGCGAAACGGTTTCATGGACAAAAATCGTTGGCGGTCTGCTCATATTCTGCGGCTCTATCATGATGATGTTTTAGCGCGGAAAATTGGGGATTGGAGATTGGGAATTGGGGATTGGGGATTATGAGCGGGGATGGAGAACAGGGAACATATTTTCAGTTATTCAATTCCCTTACTCCCCTGCTCTATTCTGACTTGATGAAAAAATATTCTATATTTTTGTAAAAAATAACGTTTATCCCCTTGTAATTCATTTTACAAATAGCTAGAATACAAGTGACAGTTGTACTGCTTCCACTTGGTTTTTCCGGTTTGCATAACAAACCGCAGTCGTTTCGTTTCGCCCCCATTAATAAAAAACGGAGTCGTTTGATTCCGGGTCGGGCGAAATCAAAAGACATCAAGAGAAAAAATCACGTAGTTACGTATAAGTATTTGTTTTTCCCTAACCCGCCTTTAACATGAAAACAACCATTCCACCTGCCGTACTTCTACTTTTCCTTTCAACGTTAAATTCTTTATGGGGACAAAACCTCCCGGCAAAAGCTCCCTCCGAAATTACCAATCCGAATTTGGCTTTTCAAGCCAAAGTCAGTGCAACCTCCGAGTACAGCGACTCCTACGCCGCCCAGTTCGCGACAGACGGTCAGATCGCCAATCCCAAATCGGGTGATTCTCAGCAAGCCTGGTGTATTCGCGGAGATAAATCCAACGGCAAAGCCGATTTTGTGTTCGATTGGACTAAGCCCGTACTCGTTTCCGAAGTTGTTTACTATGCCCGAACCGGGGCTTCCTTTTTGGACGAAGGATTCAAAGACGCCGAAATCTACTTGGACGATAATCCAAAGCCCGTTGCTAAATGTACATTTGCTCCCATACATGGACCGCAGCGGATTGACTTTTCCCCTGCCACGGTATCTAAATTGACAATTCGATTTCTTTCGGGTTTTGGACGTCCGAATCCCGGAGCGTCCGAAATTATGGTTTTTGCAAAACCCGCCAACGATTCCGACTTACATCTTGCCTGTCAAAAGCAAAATCAGTCTTTGGAATCGTTCGCTGACGCGGGAATGCCGGAAGAAATAGTTTTTTGTACACGCAAACCGAGTTACGACGCTCATTGGTACGCCAATCTCGGTTATTATGCGGATAACGTTTGTCATCTTCCATTTCCCATGGGATCAGGAGGCGCGTTGATGGCTCTGAACGTTAAAACCGGCTCCGTCCGAACGATTTTGGAAGATCCGCAGGGAAATATTCGAGACCCGCAAATTAGTTACGACGCTGCGAAAATCCTCTTTTCCTATCTGCCGGCGGGAAAAAAGCATTTTAGTTTATTTGAAATCAATCTGGACGGAACAAACCTGCGTCAGATAACCGGTTTAGACGAAGATAAACCGCTTGCGATTCCCGCAGAGGTTCATTCAGACACCGATCCAGGCTGGCGAATGTCTGCCGAAAAGCTCAATCAACGCCGCGACTTCGCTCCTCCCGGCTGGGACGACTACGAACCGGCTTATCTGCCTGACGACTCCATCGTTTTTTGTTCTACTCGCGCTAAACGATTTGTAAACTGCTGGCTTACTCAAGTCGGTACGTTACATCGATGTGATGCGAACGGAAACAACATTCAGGAATTATCCTGCAACATTGAACAAGATAACACCCCTTGGGTACTTCCTAATGGCCAGATAATTTACATGCGCTGGGAATACGTAGACCGCTCTCAGGTAAATTATCATCATTTATGGACGATGAATCCAGACGGTACCCGTCAAATGGTATTTTACGGAAATCAACGTCCGGGAACTACAATGCTAGGTCCCAAACCAATTCCAGGAACCAATAAAATCGTTTGTACCTTTTCCCCCGGACATGGCATGAAGGAACATTACGGCACTATTACGGTGGTCGATCCCCGCTTAGGTCCCGATTCGCCTGCCGGCGCGAAGTTCATTTCACGCAACAACAGCTATTCAGATCCGTGGTCGTTTGATGAAAATCATTTTATGGCCGCCTCACACAATAAAATTGTTTTGCTGGACGGAAAGGGAAATAGCTGGACATTATATCAGTTGCCGGATTCTTTGTCAAAGCAGGGATTTTGGATCAATGAACCGCGTCCTGTGATGCCTCGGCAACGGGAACGGATTATTGCCGATCAAACCAATCCCTCTGAAAATTACGGAACCTTGGCGTTGGCAAATATATACAAAGGTCGTAAAATGCAAAACGTTAAACCCGGTACGGTTAAGGAATTGCTCATTTACGAAACGCTGCCCAAACCGATTCATTATACCGGAGGTACAGAAATGATGAGTATTTTCGGTACGTTTACCCTGGAACGGCTTGTCGGAACGGTTCCGGTTAGTCCAGAGGGTTCCGCCTATTTCAAACTGCCTGCCAATCGTCCCTTTTTATTTTTAGCGATGGACGAAAAAGGGCATTGTATAAAGCGAATGCACTCGTTTACTTCGGTTATGCCGGGTGAAAATACCACCTGTATCGGCTGCCATGAACAACGAACTGAAACACCCAACGCAGACGACCGGGATAGATTATTTCGCTTGATGCGTTCGCAGCCGGACGAAGTAAAACCGGTTGACGGCGTACCGGGAGTACTCTGTTTTACGCGGGATATTCAGCCAATTTTGGATAAATACTGTCTGGAATGCCATAACCCCAATCGTGAAGACGGCGGAGTAAATCTGTCAGGACATTGGACGCCCTTGTATACAATCAGTTACGCTCATTTATCCTGGCGAAATCTGTTTGCCGATAATAGAAATCGAGCCATGAGTAATTTCGGTCCTTACGAAATCGGAACGGGAGCCAGCCGCTTGGTAAAGTTAATCGAGGAAAAACATCAAGGCGTTAATATGCCCGAATCCGATCAAAAAATAATTCGTATGTGGATTGACGCCGGCGCGAATTTCGCGGGCACGTATGCCGCTTCCGCCTCGGGCGGGGTAGGATATTATATGGCCAATATTCCCGTGAGAAACGAAAAAAAATGGCAGGAAACCACCGATATGCAAAACGCTATTTCCCGTCGTTGCGACCCCTGCCACGCTCCGACTCCGCAAGCAAGGAGGATTGGGCAATACGATATTTACGCCGATAATTATTCGCCCCGAAATCCGCACGAGGCAAAAGACCAGTTTGTTCCTCACGATTTAGCCGAAGGAAACGGGCGTTTCTCCCGCTTGGAAGTATTCGACCTGTCCTATCCAGAGCAGTCCAAAGTTTTAACCGCGCCTCTTTCGGTCAACGCAAAAGGACGAGGAATCTGTCAGGCGAAATCGGGAAAACCGGTCTTTGAATCCGTTCAAGACCCCGACTACCAGGCTATTTTACGCGGAATCCAAAAAGGACGAAAGTATATTTTGGAAGAAGATAACCGATTTTCCATGATTACTCCTTCTGCCAATAACGGACCGGATTGTCCAACGCGGTTTGTTCCCCGCTGGGCGTATTTACGAGAACTGATCCGATACGGTGTTCTACCTGTAGATGCCGACCCAAATGCGTCCTACAATCCTTACGAACTAGACCAGAAATACTGGGAATCGCTTTGGTACAAACCCGTCAGAGAAGACCGATAGATACTATCAGAATATATATCGGGGGGAATCCGCTAACAGCAGAAATCTACCCCGACTCGGTAAGAAATTTGCGGGACATGACAGAAGGTTTAGACAAATATAATATGTATACTAACTCCACTTGAGTTTTTCCCGTTTGTATAGCCATATCTCAGCCGTTTCATTTCACCTAACATCTTATGGAGAAATCACGTAGTCATAGTATAACATGCAAACCTTAAATTCTGTTTATACATAAAATCACTTGTACTGTTGGACATGAACAAAAAAATAAAAAATATCGTGCGAAATCAATCAAAAACAGGATGAAGGGTTTTCAATAAATCTTCTCGTGTTATATGGTCGATTTTTAAGTTATCACAGATTGTTGGAATTTTGACTTTATTGGAGGAATTGCTCGGAATTTCGTTTGTAACAATACAAGCTTTTTCTGCTTTTGCGTATGCGATTAACCATGAATCAGCAACTATAGCAAAATCTTCGATTGCGGCTCTTCTGAAACGCGGTTGTTTTCCAGAAGCCAATCCTTCAGTATAGCCAAGAACATAAGTATATGATTCGCGAACCGATGGTTGATTGGTGGAAATCACCCATTGTTTAAGGTTAGTTGCGACCCATTGGTTTAAGAGGTCTCCAGAACCAGTTAGTTCCTGATAGACTTTGTCGATTAATATGAAATTCTCTTTATTAAAATTTTGCAGCGTCCATTTCCAAAAACAGGGAAATATTCCCAAATCATAATACAAACGCGAAGCTTGAATAAAATAATTTGCGTCTAAGACATACTTCTGTTGATCTATTTCAAATAAACTCATTTTATTTGTTGCCTCCTGTCAACTTGGCGGAAAAAGTATCAAATGTTTTTCCGGATAACCCCAACAACGAAAAAGCGTCTCGAAACATTAAATTTCCATGTTGGACAGCAATAATAACCGAATAACAGAAGTTCTGGGATAGCTGATATAACTTTGTGTTGTAAAAATTGCCTCCACTGGACTTACCGTCTTTATTCATTTCCCCTTCTTCTTTTTGTTTGTCGCAAAATTCCCCGTAACTATCGGACGATATTAAACGACAATCTCGTGCTCTGCGGGCAATAACAAGAGAGCTGACTTTAAAAAATCGGGCAATGGAAGGTATGTTTCCGCTTTGCATTTTCCATTGAGAAAGAAATAACGTTTTGGGAACTAGTATTTCCGCCGCGATATTGTTGCATAATTTTTCTTTGTCGTTATCCCCTTCAAAATCAAATAGACCGCCTACGCCAAAACATAAGTGTACAAACTCGTGGAGCAAAGTAAAAAGTTGCGCTGTTGGTGAATCTGCGGAATTAATAAATAACAAGGGGGCAATATCGTCAAGCAAAACAAATCCTCGAAATTCTTCTGGATCAAAACGACAACGGGGAGTATTATTTAATCCGCTTTCAAGAAATACCATAACTCCCAATTCTTCAATCTTTTCCCGTAGGTGTTTCAACGCGTTATCAGAACTGGGCAAGTCTTTTTGCCAATCGATATCAATATTTAAGTACTCTCGAATTTTTTGGGTAACCGTAACTGGATTTTTTGTGTTAGCCAACGAGCCGATAAAAGGAATCGTGTCTGCTTGTTGCGAAATCAGATATTCCCTCATCCAGCCACGCCGCTTTTCCATCACCCAAATTATATTTTGTAAATTTAAACTGGGCTTTTTAATTATTTTATCGCTTTTGGTACGAAAATCTGGAATGGGTAACGGCTCTTCCTCTGGAATTGTTCCCAAGAATAGATTGACAAAGGGAGCACGAATATATTTTGCAAATTCCTGAAGTTGTTTAAGGGTAAATTTGGGTGCGTCAGTCGAGAGAACCGGGTAACGGCGGTATATTTCCTCCAAAGACAAGTCGGAATAACCGACTGCCCACTGGATCAATTCTGGCGTCAGATAAATATACTCTCTCATATTCGTACTCAATACCCCTCTATTATATCGACTTATGAATGCAATTGTTTCAGATAGACGGAAAAAAATGCTTAAAAGCGAAAAATATATCAAAAATTTTGCGAGCTGACGCATTCTATTATTGTAGGTGAGCTAGCTACGGGTTATTGTCTTTTTAATGCAAAAATCTATGAGTTTTATGTAAGAAAACTTCCCAATATTCAATTTTGTGTCCGAAAGGTTCTTTTTTGTCGGCTTGAGATTGAAAAAATTTACTTTCAGCGATCTTTTTCAAGATTTTGGCAGTTTTTAGCAAAAAAATAAACCCCGCAAAAATAAAAATTTTTTTCGTTAAATTCTTATTTTTACGGGGTTTACAAAATCGGGGCAACACGATTCGAACGTGCGACCTCTACGTCCCGAACGTAGCGCTCTAGCCAGACTGAGCTATGCCCCGGTTCTAGTTTTGACGCAATTCAATTATAATAATAACCGATTTGCGTCAATCGGGATGCGTAATTCAAACAAACGTGAAACACGCTCCATTCAAATTACAGGTCAGATTATAACCCTTTCCCGCTATTTGTCAATAGGGGTTTGACAAAATTTGCGTTTAATCAAACCAAGAAAATCTTTTTCCCCTTGAAGTCCAAATAATCCGATAGAAAAAAGAATACAAAAGCAGTATAAGCAAGATAGATAAAGTAGCGAAACGCCAATTATCGTATATTTTCCCTTTTTCTCCTAATTAGCATTGCATGAGATTATTGTTTCTGATAAAATAGAACAGTTTGATAAACTTTAGCGTATAGAACACAAGTTTTACCCGGGTTTTCTCGCTTTACAACGTTTCCGATGAAATCGCTGTCAGAAAAAACTCAGCGGCTGTTATTATACAAGCCGCATATTCGCTATAACCTTTCCCTCAATTATTATGAAAAAAACTTTCTGGGCAACCGCCCTGTTTTGTGTTTTGAGTTCTGCTGTCGCGCACGCTCAAATTGCTCCCGAACCTACCTCTCCCCAAACGAATCCTATGCCAGAATCCAGTGCTGTTAATAGCGAATCCCCTTCAAGCGTTCCGGTTACCGTAACCAGTCAAGAAATCTTACAGGAAGGACTTACCCTTTCCAAATTATCTAACGGTTTGACGGTAATAATCCAAGAAAATCACACGGCTCCTACGGCAACCGTTCGTTGTTTTGTAGCCAATACGGGCAGTATAAATGAAACCGGCGGTCATTTAGGAGCGGGATTAAGCCATGTTCTGGAACATGTTGTTGCCGGCGGTTCGACGACCAAACGGAATGAAAAAGAAATCGAAAAAATGGTTGATTTGATGGGCGGCGTATCCAACGCCTTTACGTCGACCGATGTTACCGCCTATTTTATCGATTGTCCCGCAGCCGATACGCCCAAAGCGATTGAATTGATTGCAGATCAAATGCATTATGCGGCTTTTGTGCCTGAAGAATTTAATCGTGAATTGAGCGTTGTTCAGCAAGAGCTAAAAGACGGCGACGTCAATCGCGGGCGAGTGATGTGGAAGATGATTTCTCAAACCCGCTATTTGGAAAGTCCAGCTAAATTACCGGTTATTGGCTACGCAGACGTATTAGCTCGAACGTCCAATGAAGATATTATCAACTTCTATAAAAATCGATATGTACCCAATAATCAGGTGTTTGTTGTGGCAGGCGATATAGAAACGGCGGCAACCCTGGAGATGGTTCGTCAGCAATTTGAATCGATTCCGCGCGGTACGCTGTCGGAATTATATCAGCCGGAAGAACCCGTTCAAATGTCTCCTCGTTTGACGATTAGGGAGATGGACGGACCGACTTTTGACGTTGCGGTTTTCTGGCCGACGGTTCGCTTTGATAACGAAGATATGTACGCTTTGGACTTGCTGGCGTATATTTTGGGCGAGGGTTCCAGCTCGCGTTTGGTTCATAAATACTGCATGGAGCAGCCCTTGGCGTTGTCAATCAGTACAATCAGTTCTACGCCTTCTTATGTGGAAGGAATGTTCGGTGTAAAAATGTCTCTTACTGAAAAGAACTATCCCGCAGTTGTAGATCAGGTTGTTGCCGACCTTTACGCAGTGCAAAACAGTCTGATTCCCGAGGCGGAGTTAAACAAGGCGAAAAAGCAAAAATCGGCGGAATTAATCTTCCAGCAGCAAACCGTTCAATCGCAGGCCGATTCGCTGGCGCAGTCTTATATTGCAACCGGCGATCCGCTTTACGACAAGGTTTACGTTGAACAATTACAGAAGGTTACCGCCGAGGATCTTCAGCGGG
>CAYZMZ010000017.1:0-2718 GCA_964479655.1 uncultured Planctomycetaceae bacterium | reverse complement strand
TATACGCTCACAGAAGGAACACTGCCCGCATACGATGATTATGAGGATTTCGCGCAGATCGAAAACGGCGTTGGATTGCTTCGACTGTTTGAAGGCGAAATGCTGGAAGCGCTGGAAGAGAGTAAGCCGCTCAAACAGAAGAAGCGTCTCACTTGGTTGAAACCAAATTGGACAACGGGGTTATCGTTTTAACGAAGCGAATCCCGAATCTGCCGTTGGTTAATATGCAGGTTTACGTTAAAGGCGGAGCGATTACCGAAACCAGCGAAAATGCGGGTATTTCCCGACTGACTGCCGGTTTGATGGATAAGGGTACCGCTACGATGACAGCAGCCCAGATTGCTGAACATTTTGATTCTATCGGCGGCGCGTTTGGCTGTTCTTCGGCTAGAAATACAACCAGCGCGATGCTGATTACCCTAAAGGAAGATTTCGATAAATCCGCAGGAATTTTAGCGGATTGCTTTTTACGTCCAACGTTCCCCGAAGCGGAGTTTGACAAGATGAAAGTTCAGGTTCTCGGTGCCATCAAACAGCGAAAAGCAGACCCCCGCAGCGAGGTTATGGAGGCTTTTTGCAACGCCTTGCCTGAAACCAGCGCATTCCACGTTATTCAGGGCGGAACGGAAGAATCGGTTTCCAAAATTACCTTGGAGGATGTTAAAAAGTATCATCAAAATTATATTCAGCCGGAGGGAATGGTAGTAGCTATTTTCGGCGATATTTCCAATCAAGACGCTTTGAAAGCGGCGAAGAAACTGTTTGGAAATATTAAATCGAAAGAGGCTCCCGTCATTTCGTTTGACAAATCCAATGCTATTGCGTCCAACAGCGTTACTCACATAAAAACCGAAAAGCCGACAGCGATGGTTGTCGTGGCGTATCAATGCCCCACAATTTATCAGGAAGAAGATTATTCTGCCATGATTGTACTAAACGCCATCATGACAGGTTACGGCTATCCCGGCGGTTGGCTGTTCCCCGAATTGCGCGGAGAGGGTTTGGTTTACAGCGCGTACGGAATTATGATGTCGGGTCCGTGTCCGGGTTATTTTGTGTTTATGGCTCAAACCCGACCGGATGCGGTGGAAGAAGTAACTTCCCGAATCCGTAAGAATGTTGTCAAAGCGAAAGCGGGCACGATTACAACGGAAGAATTTGAGAAAGCCAAGCAGATGATTATTGCTCTGCACGCGCAAGACAACGTAACGGCGTCTTCCCAGGCAGCGCAAGCGGCGGTCGATACGATTTTAGGCATGGGAGCGCAATACGATAAAAACTACGATGCCCGAATCAAGGCCGTTACACTCGATCAGGTTAAAGCCGTTGCGGTTAAGTATTTCAATAATTCCGTTGAGGTATCTCTTTCCAATCAGGAAAAGAAAGCGGAATGATTTTTGAATCGTTTTGAATTGCCTTGAATCACCTTGAGCGGTTTTTATACTGCTTCCACTTGAGTTTTTCCGGTTTATATTTTCATAAACCAGTCGTTTCATTTCGCCCTGATCAGCAAAACAAAGATTTAGCTCAACTTATTGGGCGAAATCAAAACGACGTCAAGAGGAAAATTCAATCAGTCATAGTAAAAGTAACCGGAGCGTCCCGCAACGATAATTTCGCAGCGGGACGTTTTGATTTCTTGATAGTTAAATTGATACAAGTTGATTTGATACAAGTTTATCTCATGCTAGAAAATCCACTGCATAATCCATGCCAGAATTTTATATCGAATCGATGGTATGTATACCGGAGAAAATTTGTATCTTTGGATTGTAGTCAGCGACTTGCCGGTTAGCCAATCGACATCCAGCCAAAGACAGGTTGGAATTCGTTTGTATTCTTGTGTTGCCGCAATCATTTCAGGGCTGGAGTAAAAATTCGTTCGGACGAATCCGGGGCATAACGCCTGAACTCGTACGCCGGAATCTTTCAGGTCGAAAGCCAGATTTCGGGTAAACGACAGAATAAATGATTTGGTGGCAACGTAATCGGCAGCCCCCGGATTGGCGACATAGGCAGCAACGGAGGCTAGGTTGATAATAAATCCTTTGCCGTTGGATTTCATGATTTTTCCCCCCGCCCACGACAGACGCTGCGTTGCGATACAGTGCGTGGTAATCATTGAATTGGATTTATCGATATTGTTATCGGGATACACCTGATCCCAGCCGCCGAACCCCGCCGCATTAATCAAAAATTCCAGATTCGGGGTCTGAGCGATGGTTTTTTCAACGTTTTTTATTTGTTCTATATCGCTTAAATCGGCAATAAGAATTTGAATATCGAGGGAAAATTGTTTTTCCAACTCGCTTTTAATTTCCTGTAAAACCGATTCCCGCCGTGCGACGAGAATCAGATTATAGCCTTCCGACGCCAAGCGGCGAGCGAAAGAAAGACCTATTCCGCTAGACGCTCCGGTTATCAGGGCGGTCTTTCGATTTTCTTGCTGGTTACTGTTCATTTGATCATTCTATTTTTATTGTAAGGGTAGGTAAAATTAGTCGTTACTGAACGTATGCAACTCATATATCTTAAAAGCGTCTCCATTCTGGCGTACTCCTCAATTATGGACAGTCGAAATACGGCGGATTGTCGTAAAATAGTCCGACGCAATCGCCGTAATAAATCGGTTCCGTTGGGAAAGCATACAATACTTGGTTCCAATTTGCAACGCAATATTACGAATTATTTTATACGAATATGCGACATCTACTTTAA
>CAYZMZ010000016.1:11076-17929 GCA_964479655.1 uncultured Planctomycetaceae bacterium | reverse complement strand
CGCACGCTTATTAGCAATACTCTGCTAAATTTTGTACGTTTGTTCAACGATAAAAAACTTGTATTTTGTACCGTCTTTAAGAATACCGAATTTGGTGGTTTTTACATTTTTGGCATTCTTACCCGCCTTGCCTTGTTCCAAGTTGTACAGTAATAACTCTGTTTCAGGAGGAATAAACTTGATGATAATACCATCTCTGAAATTTCGCTTTACGCCGGTTTTTTCGAGTAATTCTATATCGGCATCTACCAGTCCGCCGTTTCTCCAGGTCAGGTAATATCTTTTTTCGTCGGCTGTTTTTCCCAGTCGGGAAGTCGGATGAGCTGCTGCCAGATTTTTAGCGTAAACAAGATTTCCGCCCTCAAACAGACAGCCCAACTCAATATTGAAATAATCCAGTTGTTTTGCGTATTCCTGGAGCGAATTTCCGTTGTCAAACAATAATTCCCAACGTCGTGCTTTTCCTCCTGTCCCGGTACCGGAACCATGTCCCTTTCCGCGCCCATCTCCTGTAGAACCGCCCTTTCCGGTAAATTCAGCGTCTGAAGGCATGGGCGTATCCAGCGTAGCCGCGCTGGCTGCTACCGCGCTGGCTACCGAGGCCAGCGTTTCTTGCAATTGAGGCTGTTCTATATCTGTTTCCATCCCCAGCACGTCGGCAGGAGGTGCGTCTAACTTGGTACCGCCTTCCGGCTCGCCGTCCCCGTCTTTTAAGTCGTCCAACGAAAAAGGAATGGCAGGAGGAGACGCAACTATTCGGCTTGTTAACCACATGGCAAACATAATTCCGACGATCAATCCGATTAAAATCAGCAGAGAAATCAGCAGGCTGCTAGCTCGATCATACGTATTGGTTTTTAATATGATTGCCCGTTGCTTGTTTTTGCCGGATTTAGTTTGTATTTGTGTAGACATGTTTATCTCCCGTTACTCCAATTCTGCATCCGGACGAATACTTTTGAACCAAGCTTTCCATTTATCGACTGCGGCTCCACGCTCTGCTTCGCTGAACCCCTCTTTAGGACCGTATCCGCCGCGAATTTTACGAGCGATTGTACATAAAGAATCCCGGGCGGCCAAAACCACGGTTTCGTCTGGATCGGTCAGAGCGTACAGCAAAACGGGAACGTTATCCAACTCGCCGCTTTTTCCCAACGCCTTTACCGCCGCAGTTCGTCGTTCGGGTTTCGGGTCTGAAACCAACGCCTGGATTTTTTTAGCGGTTTCGGACATAATTGCCTTCGCCATTTCGGGAGGCATATCGTCCAACGTATCGATAGCCGCTTCTAAATCGCCGTTGTCTGGATCGCTTAACGCTTCCAGCATTTCTTCGGCGGTAGTCGGAGCGCGTTTGGATACGACTTGACCATTTCGGACGGTTGTATTGGTTAAATCTGCCGGAAATCCTTTTCCTCCGACCAGTTCTCCAGGTCCCAAATATTTGACCTTTTCAATCGCTTTTTTAGTTGAACGCATTAAAAATAAAGCGGCAAAGGCGGTTGCGGGAATCGTTTGATTACTATCGTTGACAGACGCCCCGTTTCCTAAGTTGTCTAATATGACGTTGGCGACCTCGTTATACCAAAAAGGCGATTCAACCGCTCCCCCGTCTACGCTTTCACGGAAACTTTCATATCGTTCCAAGGCGTAATAATAATAGTAGGGCCAAGAGCCGTATTGAGGAGAGAAATTTTTATCGAACCAGACGTTTCCCCGCTTTTTTAAGTCTGAAATTGCTGTCGGGGAAGTCGTCGAGCGATAATTGATCGTTGGGTCTTTATCGACCGGTTTGATGGCTTCCTGCAATACTTTGTTGACCGGGGCTGCTTTGCCGATATTGAGTACGTCTGAAATAATATAGGTGCTTCCTAAACCAGCGGCTGTCATACATAATCCGGTTTGAGATTGATTAACCTGTTCTCCCAGTTTTTCAGAAACGGTACCTTGATAGCCGTAACAGCCTTGAGGGTCTTGAGTACGAATGAGCCATTGCGCGACTTTTTCACCGGACCCCATACTGATCGGGATTTTGGCTTTCAGGGCGGTCCACGTACTTAAAACACCGTATTGCGTCATGGATGTATCACCGGTCGTCTTGTTGGGATACCCCCAACCTCCGTGGTCTTTTTGTCGTTCCAACAGGCTTTTATAAAGCGTGTCGATTAAAGGACGATTGCCTTTCGGATCGTATTCAATCAGAAAAATCAACGAGATACCTGTTGAGTAGATATCCATTGTATCGTGATTATCCTTGATACCTTGAATAGCATCGATATAAATTTGGTGATGCGTTTGGCCGGTATGTTTAAAATAGGCCAAGGCGGCTAGCGATACTCCACCCGCACGGCTTTCTGATTTGTAATTTTCTCCAAGATAAGCGCAGAGTTTATCCAATGCAGCTAATACTTCGGGAGATTGGGGCGTTAGGTTTTGTCGTTTTACTTTCTGAGCGTAGGAACAGTTTCCTGACATCAATAAAACAAACGAAAACAACAATATGCAATTTATTACTCGAATAAATTTTGATACAGCGGTAAAATGAATCATTGGTATTATATACGGACTATAGTAATAAGGATCGGGAACTGAATACACGATTTCAATCTGATTCAGAACAATGCCCTGCTGCCCTAATTACAATATCGTACCCTGAATAGGAAAGAATGTCAAGCCGATACAAGTAAAAAATTTTAAATTTTTACCCGGATTTTCTTTTTTTATACTCTTACTGCTACTATAAAACAATAAAGACAATAAAATCTGTACTAATGGTTCGTTAGATTATTGCCTATAAATTAATGAATTGCCCCTAATACTAATAATTGTCGATCTGTTTGGACAAAGTCGAATTTACTTGAGCTTTTGTCGGGCTGAAACTCCCTCGCTGGACGTTTTCCTTTTCTCTTTTTGTCGAAAATCTGCTCTTAGTCGGCGAAAAACGGATTCTATTTGAAATTTTCCGGTTTTGCTGCCAGAAATCAGCTGCTCCATTTCGCACGAATCGACAAATCAAGGAAATCGTTCTAATCAAGGGGGCGAAATCAAAACGGTTGTGGGAGAGAAAAGGTTCGTAGTTACAGTATAATATTTATCTGCGTATTTTTTCTCAAATTTCAATTATCTTCTACTTGACTTTGAATCAGACTTGTACTATAATCAGGAACTGGAGACAGGGTGTTGATCTTTCTATATCGAAAGGAATGTAATAAAATGAGAAAAGGCTTTACGTTGGTAGAATTACTTGTTGTTATATCAATCATCGCGTTGATAGCATCGTTACTGTTACCGGCTGTATTTAGCGCACGTGAATCGGCGCGTCGATTACAATGTACCAACAATTTGAAACAGCTGGCAATCGGAGCTATTTCTCATCAAAAGCGGTTTGAGTTCTTTCCTTCAGGCGGTTGGAGTTGGCATACGGTCGGATCTCCAGACTGCGGCTACGGTAAAATGCAACCCGGCGGCTGGCTGTACAATGTTCTACCCTTTATTGAAGAAGGAGCCTTGCACGACAAGGGGATTGGTTTGACAGGGTCTGAGTTTAAAACAGCGATTGAAGAAGTATGCGCTACTCCCATTCGACTTTTTAACTGTCCGACGCGGCGAAAAGCAGAGGCGGTTTCCTTTTGGGGGGGAAATGCCAATTCCTTCTACAAGTCCGGGAACAGTTATGTAAAACAACCAGTCGGTACAGAGTTGGTTGGGCGAGCTGACTACGCGGGGAACGCCGGTAGCGGGGCGAATATTGAATGTAACGGGGCGGACTACGGTGTAAATGCTTTTACTTGGGATCAGGCGACTTGGAATAAAAACGATAGCGGTCTTGGTAATCATCCCGATCCGGCGGTATTAAGTACCAAAGCCTGGATTGATAATCCGGGGGGAAACGCGGGTGATCAATGCTATAACGGAGTTATTTTTTTCCGAAGCGAAATCACTTTAGCGGATATTACCGATGGATCAAGTAATACTTACCTGATTGGCGAGAAAATGAATAATACGACCCGGTATTTCAATAATATTCAATCCGACTCGGGAGGGGCGGACAATGAATCCTGTTTTATTGGACATGATATAGACACTCTGCGTTGGTGCTATTATGGCAACGATGCTAATAAGCTGCAAAAAGTAAAACCCAAACGCGATATCGCGGGAGAAGAAGTATGGTGTTTTGGATCTGCTCATGCGGTTTCTTTCAGCATGGCTTTTTGTGATGGATCGGTTCATAGTATTCAATATGACATTGAACCCCGGGTTCACGGATTTTTAGGCAGTCGACGCGATACGCACATGATCCCGCACTCAGAAAAATGGAAATAACTGAAATAGGGGCGTGGGGAATAGGGAACAGGGAAATATTTGTACCGTAATATGGTTGGCGTATTATGAAGTCGCCTTGATTACGGTTTGACGACAAGACCGGTAATTTGACTTCCGGTAGGCATGCTGACTATTATTCGGCTTGTTTTCATATCGTACAATTTTATTAGCCCTGTTTCCTCCGTCGCAAACCAGGTTTCGTTGGGAGCCAAGACAAGCGTTTGCCAGCCTCCGAAGGGGTACTGTTGAACTTCTTTTTGTTGATTGACGTCCCAAATTCGCGCCTTATTATCCCGACAGGAAGTTAAAATAGACCGTTCGTTATTAAACAAGGTCATTTGACATATCTCCGCCGGATGGGGCTGGGGAAATTCGGTTATTTCGCCTGTTTCAATATTGTGGAAACAAATATATTTTCCTTTTGAAGTACATAAAATCTGTTTGCTATCTGAGGTAAACTGACCTAAATTGCTTTGTTTCCAGCGTTGAATTATTTTTTCTGATTCGATATTATAGACCCTGATTCCGCCGTGTATTGACTGAACGGCAAGCAATTGACCGTCCGGCGAAAAACGGATTTTGGATATAATTCCCGAAACCGGCTGAAATGTTTTCACCAATTTTCCGCTTTCCGTTTCCCAAAGATAAACTGAATGCGATTCGCCTCCTCCTGCAATCCATTTTCCATCGGGCGAGATTGCAGCCGCTCTTAATCCTGATTGCGTTGCTTCTAATTCCTGCAGAGGAACGCCGGATTCCAGCTTCCATAATTTTATGGCAGATTCTTCTTTGTTCGCCGTTGCTATGAACGTGCCGTCTGGCGAGAGAGCCAAGTCGTTGACCGGCTTGCATTGCAAAAATCCGCGCATTTGTCCGGTATTATAGTCCCAAACGTAAAGTCCTCCATTCTTATTGACTCCAACGAGAATATTATTGGTATTGATCGGTGTTGAAAGCTCTCCAAAGATACAATTTAACCCGATTTGTATACCTCCGTCCAGTGTTGGATTAGAACAGTGAGCGGCAATAATATTGCGTCCCGGTTTCAAAACAGTCCCGTCCAGAGGAACGAACTCGAAATCGGTTTTGTAAATGGGACTTTTCATGACTTCCTGGTCATTGATATAAACCTCGCAGGAATCGTCGTGTTTTACTTGTAAAACAATGCGTTCGGTTACAAAATTATGAGGTAGGGTAAATTGATAGGTAAGCCATATATCCCGATGATTTACATCCCAGTTGGACGTCGTATTCATAGGTGAGGTGAGCTTGAAATCGTGGGGCAAGGGGTATTTTGCCGTCCAGCCGTCTTGAGGTTTTTCGTATACGCAAGACCACTCTACTGAATTAGCGGGAACCAGAGGAACCCAATAATCCACCTTTTGGGGCTTTGCCATCAGGGAAGGCAACTGCATGGAGACAAATCCGCTTTTTATCCCTGAAAATAGTAAAACGCCAATTCCTGCAATAAGCAACGCGATGACGGCTATTTTTCCCCCTTTTGGGGGAGAAAAACGGGAAGCGGTCTCTTCTGTTTGGACGGCAGGTTCTTCGTAGACGGTTGTTGCCGCAGCCTTGGCTTTTTTCCTCGACCGCCTCCTACCGGATTTTTTCTCTGAATTATTACTTTGCTGCTTTTTTTCAAGCTGACTGATTAATTCCAGTTGATTGAGGGTTCCAGAAGACAAATTGATTACCTTTTCCGTCGAGGAGGTCGTTGGTGCTGTCGGCGCAGAAACCCAAGCCGCATTTTCCAAGGGAAGATTTATTGCCGGAGGAACCGGAGTAGCCGGTGGAACTGGAGTAACGGGCGGAAAGGGAGTAGCAGGAGGAATAGGAGCACCAGGCGGAACCGGAACCGCAGACAGAATAGGAGCAGTCGGAGGAACCGGAACTGCTGTTGGCATAGGAGTACCGGGTGGAACAATCGGCGCGGGGGACTGCGATTCGAGTTCTAAACGGAGCTTCTGATCGTATTCCTGTTTCTTTTTTGCGTTGAGTAAACAGACGCGGGCTTCTGACAATTCGTTGAGAATCTGCTGCGATTCTTTGCTATGCTTTCCCGTTTGGAATCCCCGCACGTAGCTCATCTGCATATCAGCGGCGTTGGAGATAACTTCGGGGTCATCTTCAAATACTTGCAGCCCAAGCAATTTATAATGATTGGGCGGACAATCCTTTTCGGGCAAGCTAAGCCATATACGATAAGGATTAAAGCCGTTAGTTGATCCAGTTTTACTACCCATATAAGTATTTATACAAAAAATAGACAATTTTACAAGCCCCACCCTAAAATCCGTTTTATACTATGACTACTTAATTTTTTCCTATCGACACCGTTTTCATTTTGCCTAATTCAATAAAACAAAAGATGGCATGAATCCTGGGCGAAATCCAAACGGCGTTGCCGGGAATTTTACGTAATTCGCCGGGAAAATTACGCGATTACAGCACAAAGCACGCAATTCTATTTGTTGGATGTCGTATTTTTTTGTGCGCATTGAACGATTAGGATGGTAATATCGTCCGACTG
>CAYZMZ010000016.1:7523-11016 GCA_964479655.1 uncultured Planctomycetaceae bacterium | reverse complement strand
AGCACCTTTTGAAAAATCGAAAACCGCTGATTTTATATGATCCAAAATCGCCTTGGGATCGGAACTGTGAATTTCATTGATCGTATCAAATAATCGTTGTTCTCCGAATTGCTGTTTGTCGGCACTGAAAGCCTCCGTTACTCCATCGGTATACAAAATTAGACAATCTTCCGGCTCCATCGTAAATGATGAACTGTTGTATTCAAAATTGGCAATCGCACCTAGCGGAAAACCATGATATTCACGAATCCATTCTACGGTTCCGTTTGCCCGGCGAATCAGCGGCGGATTATGCCCGCCCGAGGTAAAATCCATCTTTCCGGTTCGAGTATCCAAAATTCCAATCCAGTACGTAACAAACATATTAGCGTCGTTGCTGGAAGCGAGCATATTGTTTAACTGGGTTACCAGTTCCGCTGGTTGCGAAACGGCGCGGGCGATACTTCTCTGGAGGGTTTGAGTAACAACCATAAACATCGCGGCGGGAACGCCCTTACCGGAAACGTCGCCGATAATAATTGCCAGACGGAATTCGTCAATCGGAAAGACATCGTACAAATCTCCTCCGACGCCCCGGGCGGGAATCAGGTCGGCTGCCCCGTTAACGTTGGTATATCCGGTAAACGGAGGTAAAATTCGCGGTAAAATATCTTGCTGAATTGTTTTTGCCAAGTTCAGTTCACATTCCGCTCTTTCGCGGGCGGCAACCGTATCTTTGAGCTTGGTAATATAATCAATCAGTTGAGATTGCATTTGTGTAAACGAGCGGGCCAGATTTCCGATTTCGTCTTTGCTGGTAACCGTTGGAATAGCGGCGGAAAAATTACCTTGTCCAACCTTTTGCGCCGCTTCGGTTAGCGAAACAAGCGGTTTATTGAGCTTTTTGCAAATAATAAATATAACAGCTACAATACAGCAGATTCCAACCAGCCAGCCGAGTAAAAACTTTATAAACAGGGGAAACAAAATCGCACTTATCCAGTTGGAGGGAATAGCGATACATACAACCCAATCGTTTACGCAGCTGGAATAGTATAAATCGCAAGGCTGATTTAGAATCGGGGTCTGTTTCAGGCTGATTTTTCCTGCTTGAGTTTTATATATCCCTTGAACCAGTTTTCTCTCAGACGGGTTGGGCGAATCGGATTCGTCGCATAAACTGAATAACGTTTTGCTGAGAAATTCCGGGTCGTCGGGAGAAATAACAATTTGTCCAAACTGATTCGTTAAGAACATTTTTGTATTGCTGGACAAATGGTCTATTCCTTCCCGCTGGGAATTTTTCAGAAATTTGTCTAGCGTGTTCATACGAATATCTATAATTACCGCGCCGGACAACGTTCTTTTTCCCTCTATATTGTTATAAAAGGGAATTGCGTAGGATAGTAAAACTGAGTTCAGTCCAGCCTCTGACTGAAAGGGAATTGTCCAAACCGGCTTTTCTAAAGTAACGGGAACCAGGAACCAGTCTTTGGTAAAATAGTCCAGCTTGCCGTCGTTTTGTGAAATACATTTTATTTTTCCGTTGTTTTCCAAGGACAGAAAAAAGTTGTATTTTTCCTTTGAATCCAGCATTCCATCGCACCACGCCAGGGCGATCCCGCTGATTTCAGGGGATTTTTTGTTGACCGATTGCAAAAGCGTATCCAAAAAAGAGGGAATTTGCTCTTTTTGCGGGGGAAACTGTTCCAGAATCCCGGCAATCGTTCCGGCGGTTAGTTCGGCTTCCTTGAATACCGTGTCCAACGTATAAGCGGTATCTTTTGCGGTTGACAAGCTGCTTGTATTGAGCATCTTTGATAAATCCGTAAACCATAACCACGCAATTAAGCTCATTCCAGCCAAAATAAAGGCCAGTAAAATCGTACTGATACTTATACTCAATCGAATCGGCAGGCTGTTTAACCCGTATCGAACGGTCGTATCGCTGTCCGTCGATTGGGCGGTTTTGTCGGAATTGTCTGTTATACTCATTGTATGTATATTTGTTTAATTCTTTATAGGG
Source organism: uncultured Planctomycetaceae bacterium (assembly GCA_964479655.1). Classification (GTDB taxonomy): domain Bacteria; phylum Planctomycetota; class Planctomycetia; order Pirellulales; family Thermoguttaceae; genus RUG11551. Next base: position 9,011 of record CAYZMZ010000016.1, on the reverse strand, counting down.
CAAACTCAAAAAACGTATCCGGGGTTTAGGCGTTTTGTATTCACGTTGAATATACTGGTTCCACTTGACATTTTCCGGTTTGTATAACAAAAATCAGTCGTTGCATTTCGCCTCAATCGGTAAAATAAGTTTTTTTGATTCTGGAGGCGAAATCAAAACGACGTCAAGAAGAAAAAATCACGTAGGCATAGTATAAAATACGATTAAATGGAAGCCGTTTTATTATTGCTGATTGTCAGGTACAAACTGTTCGTATTTAACCAAGCCGGGATCCAGCTTGATTATATCGCAGGTTTGATTAAATGATTTCCGATTCATAATACCCGTATTGATTTCGCCATCCGGAAAAATAATCGTTTTCATAACAGCGAGCATCCGTTTTTGATGGACGATATTGAAGGTAATATTTTCTTTTTGACACCGCTTTTTAACGATTTCCAGCGTTCTTTTTTCGTCTTGAAAGGCGATTTTCCAGCCTTCCAGAGTTGCTTGACGAATTGCCTTGCAACGCTGCGGATTTGCTTTATAGGTGCTGCTTTTGCAATACAGTCCCTCTTCTACCATGTAGGGGAACGTATCTTTAAGACGAAAATAGACCAATTCGTCGGGATCGATTCCAGAAGAGTAGATTCTGTACACGTCGTTGTATTCTTCCCCGACGATAACATCAACCCCGCCATAAAGAAATAAATCGATGTTAGTTAGAACCGGAAGGATTTTTATGTCTTTGATATTATGATGTTGCAAAAAAGCGATAATCGGCAATCGCGCTTGAGGCGACAGCCAGATTCCTACCCGATGTCCGGAAATATCTTCCACTTTTTTGATTCCCGAACTTTTTCGCGCGATAAGCAGCGTCGCTGAACTTTGCGTTATTTGTCCAATGTTTACTACGTCATTTCCTTTAGAGGCACTGACCAAGGCCGGAATCGACCACGCAAGAATAAAATCCGCTTGATCTTGCTGAAGCGTTTGGAAAATATCCTCCGATTGTTCGGGCGATTCCAGGACGACGTTTAATCCTGCTCGCTGATACAGACCTTCCTCTTGAGCCATGTAATAGCCTGCAAACTGGGCTTGAGGAACCCATAGCATTTTTATTTTTACCGTGGTTTCCTCCGGTATATTGTTCGGTTGCTGACCGCAAAGCAACAGCGGAATACCTAATACAAACGACAATATAAGGGATATACTTGTTTTTTTAAAAGTGGTATACTGCATAATAATCTCCGTTAAATATCATCTGATATTATACCATCGATTACTTTTTTTTACAACACGGAATAAGCATTTTTTAAAAAATATCTGATGTTTTCTAAGTTGTGTATTTTGTGTATTTTGTCTAAATGACGGGAATACTTCATCTCTATAAAATTTTCCCCCGCTTATATGAACCATATACCCGATTGTTTTATTTTACCTAGTCGGGTAAATGGGCAAACTTCTATTATTCCGGTAAGTATTTGAAGCTTATTTCGGCTTCGAGAA
>CAYZMZ010000016.1:3119-7513 GCA_964479655.1 uncultured Planctomycetaceae bacterium | reverse complement strand
TATTATTCCGTAATTTTAATGGGGCGAAGTAATACTGGTTCCACTTGATTTTTCCGGTTTGCACAACAAACCGCAGTCGTTTTATTTTGCCGCATCACTAAAATAAAGGGCTGTTTTATTCTGATCGGGCGAAATCAAAACGACGTCAAGAGAAAGAATTACGTAGTTATAGTATAAAACCGTGTTGCTGAAAAATCATTTAGCCAGAAGATAATATCCCAAATGCGGCGGCTGATTGTATCCCGCATTTTGCCAGGCAATACTCAAACGATAGCCCCGGTCAGACATCAGACAGGGAATCCGAAACTGACTTGGAATTGTCGTCGAAAACAGGTTTACTTGGGCGGGATTGCTCTCGTTGTAGAAAATAACCTCTTCCCTCCAATCGCCTAAAATATCAGCCTGAAGATTGGGGTTGGCTTTGGTTGAATTTATTGAGTGCGAGTTGTTAATTTGGTGAAATGATTCCAGACGAACGATTTTGCCGTCGACGAATTTATCCAGCTTCGTTCCGTCGAGCAGTTCGTCGAGTTTATCGCCGTCCCAGTAAATACGGAAATTAACGGAGGCTTTTTGCTCTGAAATTTTTCCGCCTGTTTGAGAATAGATTCCCGGCTGAGCAGACGACCATAGTTCGTATCCCGGAGAGTGGCTGTCGATATCCGCTGCCATTCCTCGCCCGATGTCTTTTCCACCCGGATGTCCCCATAAAACGGTACCGTTTGGCGCTCTCAATTCAGCTCCGTACGGACTGTTTTTTTCTTCGTGAACGTCCCAAAGGAGTAATTGCGGCTTCTTATCGACAACCGTACCAAACAGATGCAGTGCGTCTCCGTGCCCGAATCCAGTTCGATACAGCAACGTTCCGTTGTCGTCAACAGCGGCGGCTCCGTAGACAATTTCGTCTTTCCCGTCGCCATCTAAATCGCCAACCGCCAAGCTATGATTTCCTTGTCCGTATAGTTCTTTACCCGGCGTTTCGCTTCGATGCGTCCAACGTACTTTAAGCGATTTCCCGTCAAAATCCAACGTTGCCAGATAAGCGGCGGTATAATATCCACGGCAAAAAATCGCGCTAGGATGTTTGCCGTCCAAATAGGCAACGCCGGCTAAAAATCGATCGCAGCGTCCGCCATAATTATCTCCCCAGCCGTCTTTTTTCGCCAGTTTCTGAACGGAACGCGGAAACGGATAGTCAATTGTTGAAATTATTTGTCCGGTCTGACCGTTAAAGACGGTCAGAAATTCCGGACCGTCCAGAACGTATCCGTTTTTATTGCGATAATCGGCAGTTGAATTGCCAATTACTCGTCCGGCAGAATCGGTTGTTTGATCGGCGGTTTTGCAGATAAATTCCGCTTTTCCGTCTCCGTCGAAATCGTAAACAAGAAAAGGAGAATAATGCGCTCCAGAGCGAATATTGATTCCCAAATCGATTCGCCATAATTTCTTGCCGTTAAGCTCATAGGCGTCGAAAATCGTTGTGCCGGTATAGCCCCGCTGAGAATTGTCGTGAGAATTGGACGGGTCCCATTTTACGACCAACTCGTATTCTCCGTCTCCGTTCAAATCGCCGACACTCATATCGTTGGGCGTATAAGTGCATTGCGTTCCATCGGGCATAATTTGGGGTTTGGGTAAATCCAAATTGATTTTCATAAAACCGTCTGAACAAACAGAAACCGGCTTGCTGGTTTGACCGTTTGAGGCTACCTGATACGCCGAACGGTTCGTTCCGGATTTATCCTGATAATTGGTTCCCTGACGGCTATCCAGACTTGCAATCGGTTTTCCGTCCCGAAGCAAGGTAAACACGGTATCGGGCTTATCGGCGGGAAGAAATCGCCATGAAACAAAAACGCCCTCCGGAGTTTTCAAGGCGACCATACCCCGGTTTAGATTTTCAAAAGCGGTTGTTATTGAAACAGTACTTAAATTCAGTACTATAATTAAAATCGTAAGTAAGATTCTGTTCATAATAGTTAATTTGTTTATTGAAAGGTAATTATACAATGACAGCTTGATTTTTTCTATCGATGCCGTCTTGATTTCGCCGTCGAAGGAATAAAAACTCCCCGTTTTACGGATTAAGGCGAAATGAAACGGCTATTCTATCATAATACAAACCGGAAAATTTCAAGCGGAACCGGTATATATTCGGTTAAACTTCTATAACCAGTAATTGATTTTTGACTTTTTCTACCGGCAGGTGGTACGTTTGACAAACCATTTGCCGGTAGGCGTCCATTTGTCCGGAATATTTTTTCTTTAGGGCGGACGCGTTAAATCCTGCGGGAACGGTTTTGTAATCCAATATAACCGCCTGAGAAATAATTCCCTCCGACTGACAGAGCATCAAGCGGTCGATTGCCCCGTTGAGCAGCCAAAACGTGTGCGGCTTTCCTTTTTGCGGAATGTGCGCTCCGACAGCCTTTTCTCGATATACACTCCAATCGTTATCCGGCGGATTCAAAATCGATTGCAGTTCCTGCCGCTGAAGTAATTGCTTAAACAGCGGAATATAATTCTCAAACTCTGCGGATTGGAATCCTAAAGAAATTCCCAACTCGATTAAGTGGGACGCGTCGAATTGATAATCTTTCAGCCATCGTACGTCTTCAAGCCATTTATGGAACAGCGAACCTCGATGGGACGGCGAAAGCGATTCCAGCACGCCGCTGTCTTGATTTACGGAAATCAATTCGATGAATTGGGTTGATTCCCCTTCTTCCAACTTCCAGCCCGAGGCGGTAATCGGAACGAAATAATTCCTCTTGGAAGCATCTGAATGAAATTCGCATTTTGAAGATAAAATAATATTTTCCGGCGCGTTGGGAGAGGTCGTTTTATCGGCTTTTTTACCAGCGGTTTCTTTATTTTGAAATTCAGTGAACGTATTTTCAATCCAGTTCGAATCGCCTTTTTGATAATAAATGGTATCTTCAGCCAGTTTGCTTCCGGGAGCTAAACTGCCCATCAAAACGTCGGCGTATTGCTTGGCGTTTGCCGATTTCCCATTCTGTTTGGGCGGGGTAAGATACATGTATAATCCGCGTGCGGCTCGGGTAAGGGCAACGTACAGATTGCATAACGCTTCCTGCATAAGTCGTTCATCTCGCTGAACAAATAAATTCTGCTGGGCTGCAGGCAGTAAATAACGATACTCCTGTTTTACAGAGCGAATAATTTGATTCCAGGGTTCGGTGGGCGAAGGACGCCCTGATACTACAATTTCGTCGTTGGTATTAAACAACGCCTTATTTAATTCCGGCAGAATTACTATATCGAACTCCAGTCCCTTGGATTGATGATAGGTCATAACCCGAATACGACAGTTAATTAAATCCTGAACGGCGTGCGATTGAATATACGCTATAAAATCGTCTGTACGACAGGTGATTTTTTCGTTGTACGCATACGCCATTTCGATTAAACTGTCCAATCTTCTCCGGTTTCTGTCGGACGATTGAGCCGATAAATAATTGGCCCATTGTTCGATAACCGCGCCGTACCCTTTGTTCATTATATCAAGGCGAAGCCGCTGTAGTTTTTCGTTTGAATTGGCTGGAATTGCCGGCAGTCCGTTGTTATCAAACAAGGGCTGATTATCCCAACCCAGAAAATGAACAAGAGGTGAATGACAAACCTGGTAGGCGGCCTGACTGTTGCCCGGGTGATCGATCCAGCCAAGCAACGCTAGAATCAATACGACAGAACTACTGTCCAGCAAAGGCGATTTCCCCTCCAAGGAACATTCTAAACCTTGTTTTTTTATCAACTCGGCAATTGAACAGGCGGCTTCGTTACTGCGGGTTAGAACTCCGATTGAAAAGTTCATCGGTTTCGTTTGTTCATACATCGATTTAACCTGTTCGGCGGTATATTGATAAACCATCTGACGGAGCTGATCGGCGTTTTCGCTGTCCGACGATTCGGATTGATCTGATTCTTCCGAGTTCTCCTGAATATACGGAACCGTCCGTAATTCCGCATAAGAGTGGAATTTTTGTACTGTTTGATGGGTTTGAAAGCGATGATACCAGCTTTTGGCTGCCGAAACCAGCGGCTGCGGCTGATCGTCTTTTTTACTGTCGCTGACTATGGCTTTGTTATCGGGCAGATTTTGGAACGTGTCGTTTACCGTTTCCATAATAGCGGTTCCGCTGCGGCGGCTGTCGTTCATCTGACGAATTTCAATTTGAGCGGGAGTTAAAAGAGATTGCATTGAATTGAGTAATTCCGCCTCTCCGCCGCGCCAGCCGTAAATCGCCTGCTTATCGTCCCCAACGCAGAAAAACGACCGATTGCTTGCCGTGGTTTGTTTTGCCAACGGCTGTAAAACCGCCCATTGTTCCAAACTGGTATCCTGAAATTCGTCCAGCATTAAATGGCGA
>CAYZMZ010000016.1:0-3109 GCA_964479655.1 uncultured Planctomycetaceae bacterium | reverse complement strand
GGATCCAATTGCCGCGCGATAAACGTTTCGCTGGATAGCAAGGAGGGAATATCCGCAAAAATCATTTGACCGGAATTGCATTTCTCCCGCATATAAAGCGCGTCGAATTGAGCAACCGCCTCGCGGAAAAAATCGGTTCGTTCGCGCCATAAAGTTTTAATAAATGATTCCAAATATCGTACTATTTGGTATAAATTTGTTTCTGTCTGTTTATTTTGGATAGACCTTTTTTGATAACAGATTCCGCCTTCAGGATTTTTCGACGCCTCCCAAAATCGCGTTCCGTCGGCATGCGTTTGAAAGTATATGATATTATTCAAGACGGGAAAATCGATTAGTAATTTTTCCAGACTCGATTTGATTTTGCCTTTTTGTGAGACGGTAATTTCAGTCTCTTGATCTATACAATCTACAACCGACTGTATTGAATCGATAATTTCCGCTTCCGAGGCGTTAAAAGGAGGAATTTTCAGCGCGTCCCAAGCGGAATCTGGACTTTCTTTCCAGAGCGAATACAATCGGTTGATATTGGTTAGCAGATAGTCATGAACCGCTCGACGGAGTTCGCCTTTGGGAAGCAGCTGAGTGAACTTTTGTGCAAGCGATTTGTCGGACAGCATCGTAGATACGACTTTCTGACGGATGCGGTTGTCTTCGTCCTGCTCGATGATTTTCCATTCTATCGGAAGCCCTAATTCCAGAGCGAAGCATTGCGCGCGCTGATTAAAAAAAGAATCCAGCGTACTGATATTTAATCGATTCAGATTTTTCAGCGTATTGTATAACGCCGCTTGAATCGACTGGACAGTCAGGGGCACAGTAAAACTATCGTCCTGAAGTCGGTCAGCCAGTTCCTGTGCCGATTTTTCGTTGACCGCGCCAGCAGCCAGCCAGGAGAGAATACGGGATTGGATTTCACCCGCCGCTTTTTTGGTGAACGTTGTTGCTAAAATCGATTCCGGGCGTTCGCCAGACAGCAGCAACTGTAAATATCGACGCGAAAGCTGATACGTTTTCCCCGTACCTGCCGACGCTTTTATTATCAGATTGCTCATTTATCTTTTTCTCCTCTATTTTTTTACGTTATTTGCGGTGTGTGCGGACTATATGCCTGGTTCTAATTGAATCTGACGTGCCCGCCAAATTTCGGACAGTTGAAAATTCCTGAATCAACGGCGATTCAGGGGGTGGATTTTTGGAAGACTCGACAACAAAATCATCTTGTATTAACAAGAGCTTCTTTGGTTTTTTACGTCCTTCGACGGCTTCGTTGATTCAATCAGCCCGTCGGCACGTGAGACAAATTACCACCTTCATCGGTTGCTTCCCAGCAGAGCCGATGCCGCTTTATTGAACGCATTTATTTTACAGGATAGTTAAGCTTTTGTCAATACTTATATGTTTTTTACTTCCTCTTTTTTGTAAAATTCTTGTTCTGCCTTAAAAGGGGTTTTGTATCCCAACGATTGATGCAATCGCTGACTGCTATAGTGTACTTTAGTATACTTACATAACGCTTTACCTATACTGAGTTCACTTGAATTTGTCCCGGCTTGTAATACTACAAAACAGCCGTTTTATTTCGCCTTAATCGGGAAAAAGGGAGTTTTTATTCATACGAAGCGAAATCAAAACGGCGTTGATACGAAAAATTAAGTAATCATAGTACAAACGGCATCGCTTGAAAAAAACGTGTCTATACTATAAATCCTGTTCCGCGATTTTTTCCAAATCGGCGGCATCCGTTGCGGAAATTCCCGGGTTAATTCGATTCTTTATTAGTCGATTGTACATGCCGGAAACCTTGTTGTTGCCGGTAATAGTTTTATAAAAAATCAAGGCTGTCAGATAGTTTCCCGCCGGCGATTGATGATAACTATCTGTATGATACAGGTTAATAGACGGCTGCTGTTGCTTGGCTTTTTCCCAATAGGTTCCCGCCGGAACGATCAGAGCGTACGGTGCCTTGATTTTATGTTCAGGCAGGGCGTTGTATTGATCCACCTGTTTATCGATAGCCTCTTTTAATTCCGCGTATGCGCCGCGAATCCCATTTTTTAGCCAGCCTGGAACGGGACCGGACTGAACGCGCAGACCGAATTTTTCGTTGTAGAATTTGAGCATTTCTTCCTTTAATTGAGGATCGTCGCCGTATCCTTGAGACATTCCAGGACCGCGAGCCCACGTTTCGTACAGCAGTACTTGCGTTGCGGGGGAAGACGCCAGAATTTCTTTCTCGATCTTGCACCCGGCTTCAAGCATCGCATCTCGCTGAGCGATGGGAAACAGACTTTGCTCTTGTAAAACCACGAAATTCCATTTTTGACTTTTCAGCTTTTGAATGGTCTTCACGGAATCTTCAGGGTCTGAATGTTGCGCCAGACAGTATCCGCCTTGCACGGACGATACCGTAGTTAGCTTAAATCCAGGGGCGGTATTGACCATCGCAGCGGTCAGATTATTTACTCCTCCATGGAAAAAGGTAAAGCTGTTTCCAATAAATAATCCTTTTAATACTTGCGGTTTAGCCGGCTTTTTGGCTCTGGACGATTGCCCCATTGAAGGTACGATCATCAAAAAAATCAAAGAAAATACTCCTGCAAGGAAGACGATAGAGCGTTGTTTCATAATTTACACCTAAAATTCTGTAAAGGGTTTGATGGTACAAAATCGGTACCCTTAATTCTACACAACATTGGAGAAAAAGTCAATGGTAGAGTACAAAAAACGAGAATAAATATACTGCGGCTTCTTGATTTTTTCTATCGACGCCGTTTTGATTTTGTCCCGCATAAAAACGCAGTTCCTAACGATCCGGGCGAAATGAAGCCCGCTATTTTGCGATATTATCCGGCTGTTTTACGATATTATCCGGCTGAAACCGTTCAAATGAATCTGTACTAATTGACTTGTTTTTGACTTTTGAACTGGAAACGATGTTTCCGGCTCCCGGCTTTGGACAACAAAAAGATAGCCCCTGCTTCCGATTTTACGGATTGAACGAATCCAAGGCGGTAAAATCCAGCGTTGCAAAGTAATCGTCTAACGTTTCAGCGCGGCGAATAGGAATTATCGAGCCGTCTGTACGAAGCAGTAATTCCGCAGAGCG
>CAYZMZ010000015.1:1511-20318 GCA_964479655.1 uncultured Planctomycetaceae bacterium | reverse complement strand
GAGGCTGCTGCGGATCGTAATTGGTATTGCTGTCGTAAGTGAACGAATGCTTACTTCTCTGCCGATTTTGAGGGAGAATTTGTAAATCAATTCCGTAGTTTTGTTTCGGACCGACAAAGACTTCTCGGGGATTCTGTAAATCTTCCAAATATTTTTCAAAGTTAAAAATCCATTCGCCGACATCTGGTCGGGATTGATTCCTCATCGATGAATGAAAGACTTGAAAGAATCTGTTTTTCAAGGGCTTGGACAGGTGAGACCAGCAGTATCGCCACGGTCCTTCGGGTACCCGGTCTGACCCCTGTTCCCCCAGCGCGTAAGGAAAATGCCCGGTTTTTATATTGGTCGTTGCGTCTTCGCCGCCTTGATGGCTGTAGGGCGTTTTGCCGGGAAGCATAATCATAAACAGCAGCGTTGCCACGGCAAATAATTCATGCTCTTTTGTTCTTAAAGATTCCGAAAAGGTTACCTCCTGAATTTCAGGGGCGACAAAGGTCGGCATCCCTACAGGACAAGGGAACCCTTCCACCTGAAAGCTGTCGCAGTCAACCCAGAAAACCGAATATTCGTTCTCGATCAAAATATTATTGTCGTTAATATCGCCAATCAAAACTCCCAAACCGTGCAAGTAATTTATCTTTTTGAGAATTGTGAGAGCTAGTTTAACCGACTCGATGCGTGTCCAGCGGGGATTCTTTTTCAGCCAGATGGACGGCTTAAAAAGACTTGTCGCCAGTTTTGTTCCTCTCGCTTTGGGCATTAAAAATCCGCGAAAGACGCCTTGGAGGTCGTAAACCGCTTCCGAAGGCCAGCAGATTCCGGGTTCCGAAATTTTGTACGAGGTCATCAACTCAATTTTTCGTTTCGCTCGATTTGTGGTTTTATTATCATGGTATATTTTACATACAATATCGGCGCGATCGGTTTGATAAACAGTCCCTTCTCCCCCCGAATTAATTTTATCGCCCAGCCGAACTGTACACGACTTCCCATTTTGATAGGTATATACAGACGAACCTTCCGAAATGGTATTGGAGGGGCTAATTTTCAGCAGAAAGTCTTTTTGTACATCAAGTGAGCAGTTCGTTTTAAAAACGGTTTGCTTGGAATGTTGAGTATAGCCGTTATTACCGCTGTAGCTGTTGTTGGATTGTCGATAATCGCGCGTATTATGGGAACTGTTGTCATTTATGAGAACATAGCAGGAAAATCGGTCGGTGGATTTAACGGTTTTGTGATCGACTGAGGCCCAAATTCCCAAGCGGTTACCGATTGTACCCAGTACTGTTATCGGGAAAACATGGTTGCTGCTTTGAAAAGAATTGATTTTTTGCAAGTCCATAATCAAATCCCGATCATTGGTTAAAATAGTAACGGGCTTTTCATGTCGATACTGTTGCGCGATGCGGAGAAAAACGGGGTCTGCATGCCCCGGCTCTTCCAGCTTGTCTTTTTTACCAATTATCAGTCCCCGATCCAAACAGGATTGTACGATTTCCCCGCCCCGGTGCGCTTGTTCGCTAACTTGAACATCGGGAGAGAGTCCGTTTTTATGGAGTTCCCTTGCAACGGAATCCAGTATAATTGCGGGATTATCTTGCAGCGTTTTTTCAAAATATTTGGTAAAAAACTCGAAATTGCGATCCATAATAAAGCAAGTATCCAACAAAACAAGCTCTGAATTTAAGCATTGAATAATTTTTTCTTCAAACTTTATCATCTTGGTCTTCCCCCCTTGTACGATACTTACTGAAATTGTGTCAACTTGCTAAATTTCAACGATCTTAACGCGATAAATCGATTTTATCCTCTAAATATGATTGTATACTGTCTTAAAGAACCTGCAAAACATTAATATTAATACTGTGACTCCCTGTTTTATCGATTAAGGCGAAACGAAACGGCTGTTTTATGGTAATATAAGCCGGAAAAATTAAGTGGAATCAGCATATTACCATACAACTGGAATTAATATAGTGTAACACAAAAGAGCGAACTTGTATACCCCTTACTAGAAAATTTTTTACGCGTTGGCAAAAAAAGACTTGTGTATTTGCCCTTCCTTTTTCAGCGGGCGGCATCGGAGAAAAGTTAGGGTCGTTAAAAGGGGGGGTAAATAGTCAATAAGATTCAACGGAGGTCGAAAAAAGTCAGTAAAAATCAACGGAGGTCAGAAAAAGTTGGAAGAAATCGACAAAAATCGGAAAATCCAATAAAAAACCCCTGTTGCAATCTGTTGCAAAGGGGTAAAGTGGACCGAAGGAGGCTCGAACTCCAGACCTCAGCATTGCGAACGCTGCGCTCTCCCAACTGAGCTACCGGCCCTTTCTTAGGTGTAGGTTATTCCGCCTAACTTTTTATGATTCTATATAATTCCCGCTTTTTGTCAATATGGGGTGGACTCCCATTTTTTAAGAAATCTGGTATAATAGCCGTGCATTGGTCGATAAATGCAATCAGACAAAAGAAATTTTACTCGAATTACCTGATTTTTCCCTGAATTATCGCGCTTTTGATTTTACGGCTGAAAACGGAAAATAGCAAACCTTCGTTTTTCGGCAACAACGTAAACCGATACGTTTTGATAGAAAAAACGTCCTTCGCGATTACTTTCAAGCGGAATCGGTAAATCCGCTAATATTTCGTAAGCCTATCCTTTAACCGTTTCCTTAATAAACATGCCAGCCAATTTAACTCAACAGTATCTCAAGGCCGAGGACGCCTACCGTCAAGCGGCAACTCCCGAAGAAGAGTTGCGTTGTTTACAGGTTATGCTTCAGGAAATCCCGAAGCATAAAGGGACAGATCATCTTCAGGCCGCTTTGAAAGCCAAAATCGCCTCGACAAAAAAGGAAATAGACGCTGACCGCGCCGCCGGGAAAAAAAGCGGAGGCGGAATCAGCTATCGTTTCCCGCGACAAGGAGCAGGAACGGCGATTATTATCGGAGGTCCCAACAGCGGAAAGAGCCAGTTGTTAAAAAGTCTGACCAAAGCGCAGCCTGAAGTGGCGATATATCCCTATACAACCAAAGCGCCGCAGCCGGGAATGATGCCTTGGAAAGATGTCTACGTTCAACTTATCGATACGCCTCCGATTACCAAAGATTATATCGATTCTTATACTTACGGGTTAATTCGCGGGGCTGAAATGGCTATTTTGATGGTCGATATGGGGTCGGACGACGGCGTCGATCAGTGCTATGATGTGCTGGAAAAAATGCGGCTTACCAAAACTCGCTTGGGTGAAAATACGCACCTGGACGAAGATGACGTGGGAATCGCGTTTACTAAAGCCTTGCTCGTTTTTAATAAAATGGATTTACCCGAAGCGCAGCAGCGAAAAGAAATGTTTTGGGAATTACTGCCCCAGGAATATCCCTTAAAAACGTGGGAACAATACGATTTGTCTGCCGACAGAGACCTCGGAAACGGAAACGATAATTTGGAATCTCTCCGCGATGGCATATACAAAAGTACAAATACGATTCGCGTCTATACCAAACTGCCGACTAAAAAGGAAGCGGATCGGGACAGACCGTTTTCCGTTAAACGCGGCGATTCGCTGCTCGATTTAGCTGGAATGATTCATAAAGATTATACGGAAAAGCTCAAATTCGCCCGAATTTGGGGGGCGCAGGTTCATGACGGAACGCCGGTTAAAGGGGATTACGTTTTGGTCGACGGCGACGTCGTTGAATTGCACATGTAATTCAGTCAAGGGAAAAATTTCAAGCAGAATCAGTATATTCAACAAAATCAAAAATGCGAAACGATGAAATGGAATCCGCTTCTTAACGATCATTTTATTTTAGGACTCATTCTACTGAATGCGGTACTATGTTTTTTTCAGTGCTTTGACGATTCCAGCACTCTGTTGAGTTACGCTGATACCGTGTTTTTGCTGTGTTTTATCGCAGAAATAATATCCAAGGTTATTTGTTTAACATGGACAAAATACTGGAGCTGTAACTGGAATCGTTTTGATTTTATCGTAACGCTTATTTCGTCTGTTTCGCTAATCCGTTTGATATGCCCCGATTCAACGGTTGGCTCGCTTGAATTTTTAATGGCGTTGCGCGTGTTTCGCGTATTTCGATTCTTCCGATTATTGCGTTTTGTGCCTGCCATGGATTCGATAATATCCGGAGTTAAGCGGGCGATATTATCAACTTATGTTATCGTATTCGCTTTTTTACTGATCGGTTTTATTTGGTCGATTATTTCATGCAGTCTGTTTAAGGAAATCTCTCCAGAGTATTTTGGTGATCCGATAACCTCGTTTGGCACGATTTTCCGTCTTTTTACGATTGAAGGCTGGTACGAAATTCCCGATGCCGTGGCGGCGCATTATAGCTACTGGGGCGCAACGATTGTAAAATTATTCTTCTGCGTTCTTCTGTTTTGCGGAGGAATTATCGGTATGTCGTTTATCAACTCGATTATTGTCGATTCAATGGTCAGCGATAATAACGATGCGTTGCAGGAACATGTACAAAAGTTGGAAGATAAAATAGATCGATTACTTCAACAGCAAGGGCAAAATCAGTCGGACAGTACGAACGATGTCTCGCCGGGAAAAAATCCTGTCGAAAACAAGTAATTTATGATAATATAAACCGGAAAAACTCAAGTGGAAGCAGTATATTTTAGTTTTTTATTTTAAAAAGTGTTTTATACGGATTTCTATTCGTTGGTAAAGTCGTTTTTATATCGGGAAATTTCTCCTTTTGGGGCAGGAATTGACAAAATACTCGGCTATGATATAATTGACGATAATGACGACAGGGTTTTTCTGGCGGATATGCGGTACGAAGCCTATAATTGTGAGATTCCGTTAAGGATATAGGTTGTAAATTTCATAGTATAACTTCCAGACAAACTCTTCAGTTTGTGTAATAAATCAGTAAATATTTAGCGAAAGCGGGGGTTTCTGCTTTTGCAATTTCCCTTTCAAACCAGGAGATATATACAATGGCTAAGAAGACGATTGCCGATGTAAACGTAGCAGGCAAAACAGTTTTGATGCGTGTCGATTTCAACGTTCCGTTGGATGATAATCTGAACATTACAGACGATTTGCGTATTCGGATGGCTCTTCCGTCGATTAAATCCGTGCTGGATCGCGGTGGTAAACTGATTCTGATGAGCCATTTGGGACGTCCGAAGGCGGGTCAGGACAATTCCAAGTTTTCTCTCAAACCGGCTGCGGTTCGTTTGGGCGAATTGCTCGGAACTCCCGTTTATTTTGCAAGCGATATTGTCGGTTCAGACGCGCAGGGCAAAGCATCGGCTTTAAAAGCGGGCGAAACGCTGGTTCTGGAAAATCTCCGTTTTGACGACGGCGAAAAGAAGGGCGATGCTGACTTCGCTGCCAAATTAGCCGCTTTTGCAGACGTCTATTGCAACGACGCCTTTGGAACTTGCCATCGAACAGACGCTTCTATGGTCGGTGTTCCCAACGCAATGACCGGCAAGCCGAAAGTCGTTGGATTTTTGGTTGAAAAGGAAATTAAATTCCTCTCCGACGCGATTTCTCATCCCACCCATCCGTTTGTCGCGATTCTCGGCGGAGCGAAAGTATCCGATAAAATCAATGTTATCAATAATCTGCTGGGAATTTGCGATAAAGTTCTTATCGGCGGAGCGATGGCCTATACTTTTGAACTGGCCAAAGGCGGCAAAGTCGGTAAGTCGTTGGTAGAAGAAGACAAAGTCGATTTAGCCAAGCAGTTGATGGATAAGGGCGGAGATAAACTCGTTCTGCCGATTGATACCAACTGCGGAGACGCTTTTGCGGAAGATTGCAATAAGTGCACCGTAGACGCAGGACAAATTCCGGATGATTTTGAAGGACTGGATATTGGACCGAAAACCGCTACGATGTATGCGGATATTGTTAAAGCCGCTAAAACGGTTGTCTGGAACGGCCCGATGGGAGTTTCTGAAATGCCGTCTTTTGCCAAGGGAACGATTGCTGTCGCGCAGGCGATTGCTGATTCCGATAGTATTTCTATTATCGGCGGCGGAGATTCGGCGGCTGCGGTGAAAAAGCTGGGATTTGCAGATAAAGTTAGCCACGTTTCGACCGGCGGCGGCGCGTCTTTGGAAATGCTGGAAGGCAAGAAATTCCAGGCTGTCGAAATTCTCGACGAAAAATAACAGTTGTATACTGTATAGATAAAAACAGTCTATGTTGAAAATAGCCTGCGGCGTTGTCGCGGGCTATTTTTATGTTTGTAGACGGGGGGGAATACGCAATTGACGTGCTTCACAATTTTGGACAGTCGTACCCCCGGACTAGCAACGATTCTGGGGGGATTTTTTAAAATCCAGATTTTGGATTCGCCCGATAAATTTGGATTCGCCCGATAAATTTGGATTATCCCGATAAATTTGGATTGGTCTGATAAAATAAAGATTCAACAGACCGTTGAAAGCGATTATCCGAAATCCCTCCTCTTTTTCCTTTTTCTCCTCCTCCTGAATTTGCCGACAAATTACTGAAGAAAATCGTAAAATCAACCGATACTGTTTATAATATGGTTCCCGGATTGTGATCGGGAACGAAATATGCCGTTTAATTCTGATAATTGTGATTTATCTAAGTGGTGTCTGATTTCAGAATAAACTCAATTCCCTTATTTCAAGCCACGCTCGCTGTTCGAGTGTGCGAAATAGGAAGTTCAACATTTTTCTTTACAAAGGAGAAAGAAAATGCGAAAAGCATTCCAGAGCGTAGTTTTTTTGATTTTAACGTGTTGCAGTATTTCGTACGGGCAAGGTGTTTTTCTACGGGGAGCCGGGGCAATAAACGAATCGATGGGCGGAGCCGCAACGGCCGCTCCGATAGATGCCTTGGGAGCGTTGCAGTGGAATCCCGCATCGATTTCTGGTTTAAAGCAGAACGAAATCGCGTTCAGTGCGGGATTGGTTTTGCCATCCACATCGCTTTCGACGACTCACGGAAGTATAGACGGGCAGCCGGGAGCGGCGTTGGCTCCGTCGATGGGTCTGGTCTGGCGTCAGCCCTGTTCCAAATGGACTTACGGACTGGGAATCCAGTCTGTTGGAGGGGCAAAAAGTGCCTTTCCGTCGTTAAAGCGTATCAGCGGAGCGGATGTTACTCTCAGCCAGCTGGATACCCTCAATTCAGATATTTTGATTCTTCAATTCGCGCCGACTATTTCCTATCAACTAACCGAAAATCTGAGTATTGGAGCTGCTCCAACGCTGACATTGTGCCAGATTTTATGTGATCCTTTGTATATTACCACCGGACCGGCGGGCAGTAATCCGTTGGATTTTCCGTCTGGGTCTTCCAGCCGGTATTGCTACGGCGGGGGATTCCAAATCGGTATTTATTACGATACGAAATGCAATTGGCAATTCGGATTGTGCTATAAATCGACGCAGTGGATGGAGCCGTTCCGCTATCAAACGGAAGAGTACGATGTCGGCGGGAATTATATGGGGGAAAACGTCCGAAAATTGTACGTAAATCTGCCGCAAACAATCAGCGCCGGAGTCGCTTATTCAGGATTTAAGGATACGCTAATTGCGTTGGATTTACGCTATTTTGGCTATGCTGGAGCAGGCGATTTTACAAAATTGGGCTGGAAAGATATTTTCGGTTTTAACTTGGGTATTCAACGAATCGTTTCAGAGCGTCTTACCGTGCGAATGGGGTATTCTTACAATCAAAATCCGATTAATGACGAGTATACCTATAGAAATTTAGCGAGTTCCATGATTACCGAACATACGATTTTTCTCGGCGGAACGATCAAAATAACTCCGCAAATAGACCTTTCGGCAACGTACGCCCACGCATTTTCCAACAGTATTTCTGGGGCGTCGCCGTTGGGAACCGAACTTACCGAATCGCTCAGTGCCGATTCACTGAACATGGGAGTTCGCGTTACCTTCTAAGTACAATCTGACGGTATTTTCGGAAATTTATTCCTCCAGATAACAAATATTCCAGTTAGGGAACTTATTTGGAGGATAAAAGTCGAATTAATGGTGTATAATATAAAATACCGATAGGAATAAGGGGCGTTATATCTCGGGCATATATGGACCCGGTACCCGGTTCTATTTGAGTTTATTATATTCAATAGAGTCGGATATATACTGAGTTAGAATCAGTATATGCTGTGTCCATTTGAGATTTTCCGGTTTATATTACTAGAAATCAGCCGTTACCTTTTGCCGAATGGGTAAAACGAAGGGTTCGTTCGATTCAATTGGCGAAATCAAAACGGCGTCGATGGAAAAATCATGTCAGACGGTGTAATATACTCCACGCAGACATCAGAAACGGTTGTATTGCAGTACAAAAAGTTTAGAAATTCGTAAAATCATGGACAAGCAAAAAAACGTGTTTATTTCAAAATTGGCGTCTATACTGGGACTGTCGCGCAAGTCTGTTTCCTCACAAAAAAAGCGAGGACGCAGTATCCAAATAGAAATGCTTGAAGATAGAGTATTGTTGGATGCCGCGGGGCTCAATTCGGCTCCTGTTTTAGATTTAAGCGCGTTAGACTACGATGAGAGTACGGGGTATTATTCGATTGATATAACCGCCGGTTCCCCATGGCAGGCGGCGTTGTCTGCAACCGATGTCGATGGAGATAACATCTATTTCAATGTTACTCCCGAAGATAGCGATCTGCTGACAACCACGGTTTCAGCCGGAAAAACCGCTTCTTCAACCGTTGAATCCAACCCATATTGGAAACTAACGGTAACCTGGACCAATTCAGCCGGCGTAAAACAAACCGGAACGATGGTCTTTGAATTATTTCAAAATGAGGCTCCCGATGCCGTAAATCGAATTATCGAAGCAACCAACAGCGGTTTTTATAACAACACGCTATTTGACTATATCAGCAAGGGATCGCTAACCTACGGCGGCTCGTTTGATGCCAGCGATTCTTATATTGCCGAAAAGTTCGAGACTATAGACGATAATTTTAGTTCGTCGTTGAGGCATACGTCTAAAGGATTGGTTGGAATTATTCCCGCAAATCTAACCCTCTATGGAAACGATACCAATACAACGCAATTTTATATAACCAGTTCTTCTCAAACCAAGCTAGACTATAATTTGAGTATATTCGGTAATCTAATTTCAGGTTACGATGTTCTTGATGCCGTCAATTCGGTTTCAACAGGAACCCATACGGTTTCTATTGACGGCAAAGATTATCAGTATTCAGACTGGCCTACCAATCCGGTAACAATTACCAGCGCGGAAATAATCAATTCCAACGCCTATAACGTAGCTCAATCAGGAACAACGTCGGTTGGATCAACGGTAACATTAAAATCCAGTTTGAAAGTTACAACAGAGCAGCCGTATACAACCTCCATGACAGTTACCGCCGTAGACAGTAACGGCAACGTTTCTGATGCGATCAAGGTTAAAGTCAATATAGCTGCCGCAGATACGACCGATGTACCGCCCTATATAACAGACTTGAATTTAACTGAAATGTCGATTCCGTCTGGACAATACGGAAACGGTTTGATTAAAGCCTCGGATGCCAACGGCGATCAAATCTATTACTGGGTGGGGTTGTATGCACAAAATTCTACCACGTTACTGACGAATTATTATGGATATAACGAAACCAGTGGATATTTTGAAGTCTATTCCCATCAAAGCAATTCGTCAACCGGTACCGCCTTGGCTCCTGGAGTGTACAATTTATACGTTGTTGTTGCCTCCGGAACAGAAGAGAGTGATTGGAATAGCGGTGATTCGCAAATGATTCCCGTTTATATTCTTCCCGCCGCTCCAAAATCGGTTGCGCTGACCGATTCCAGCTACAATGAAGATGAATCCGACGGTACTACAAGCAAAACAAGCGGGCTGACGTTCCATACAACAGGCAATACCGTAGGAAATATTGTTGAAGTGTATACTACAATAAACGGGAAGTCAACATTGATCGGCTCGGCTAAATGCACAAATAGCGACGGAGCGGTTGACGTTCCTCTTAACAGCGATATTTCGTTGGTTTCCGGTTCTTATGAATTATTCGTCAGACAGGTGCTGGTATCCGATGTCGCCGTCGGCAATACTCGAATTACGGGTAAGCGTTTGGAAAGCACTGTACTGTCTGGATATACAATTACAATCAACGACACCGATAACAAAAACGCTCCGCTAATTTTAGATCCGTTGTTTTCTACTCCCAGTTGGGAATCTGGGAAAGAAGTATCTTTGGTGGGTGAAAATACTGCTTATGCGTTTGAGGACGAGCAATTTACTCTCCTGTTGAGAGCAACCGATGCCGATGACGATGTGGTTCAATGGAGCATTGTATCTGCAACCGGCGATATTTATGACAGCTTAACGCTAACGGCAACCGATACTCTGGGAGGAGCGGCGATTACCTGGACGCCGGGTGAAGTAAACGGGGGGAACGAATATACGATTGTCGTTCAAGCCTCCGATGGGCGAGGATTGGTAACTCAGAAATCCATCAAAATTTACGTCAATGAAGTTGAAGATGTGCCTGTTTTCCAAACGGTCAACGATCAGGCGGGAGTAGCAGGGCAGTGGATTTGGTTCAGCGTTAAAGCCGGCGATCCCGATCCGACCAATGCACAAATTCTGATCAATGTTACCAGTGCGCCGACCGGATTTTCTACCTCCGATTTGCTTTATCGTTCTACCAACGTTTACAATGATGACGGGAGTAAGTATTTGTATACTCAATACGAAGTTATCGTTAAAATTCCTGCAACCGCTCTGGCGGGTGATTTACTGGCGTTTGAATTTCAAGCCTCCAAAACCGTTTCGGGAAGTACACTCAGCACCAGTCAGGCTGTTACAATTCACGTTTTAGACGATTCAACGTATCAATCCTTGTTAGATAAATCGGCTCCCAGTTTGGAATATGTCGCCGGTTCCGGTATGGATTCAACAGATACGTGGGTTACCAATAAAAATAATTCGGCCTTAACGTCAATCGTTTCGTTTTTGGGGCACGATCTGACCCCGCAATCTCCCGTACTTTTGTTAGCGGATGATAAAATTATCGGGATAGAAAAAGACGTTGTTGTTTCCGACCGGGTTGTTTCGTCCACCTATGGCTGGACCTTATCAGATGGAGAACATAAAATTACCATTGCTCAGCCAGTCCAAACGCAATTAACTACAGATTCCGGAACGATAAACGTTGATATTGTGGGGCCGGTATCCAATGCGCTGACAATAGAAGTCGATACAACGGCTCCGGTTTTAGATGATTCTTTATCCAGCAATCTTGTTACGGAGGGCGTTGCCTTTACCGCCTCCGTTTCGGCATCCGATTCTCATGCCGTTAAGTATTCTCTGGTAGACGCTCCAGACGGAATGACAATAAATTCCAGTACGGGCGTAATCAGCTGGACGCCGAATTTTGCAGACGGCGTGATCAACACAATTACGGTTACCGCGACCGATATTTTGGGGAACAGTTCAACGAAAAGCTATGATTTGGAAATTGTACTGGCTCCTGAACTGGTTATTCCGGATTGTGAAATAAACGAACTTACATCTTGGACATATAATCTTGATGCGGAAAATGTAACGCAGTATACATTGGTTTCTGGTCCAGACGGTTTAACCCTTAACGCCCCGGCTACCGAAGGCGGAAAATGGTATTTGTCCTGGACGCCGACCGAACAGCAGGGGGGAGTCGCCCAGCCGTATCAGGTTCAGGTTTCTGTCAGCAACGCCGCCGGAGCTACGCGCCTGGTTACGTTTAATATCACGGCTTTGGAAATAAATTCGGATCCTGTACTGACGCCTATAGAGGATCAGTCGGTATTGGAAGGGCAGCAGTTGAATCTGACTGTTTCCGTGTCCGATTCAGATTTACCGGCTCAAAATATTACCTGGAGTTTGGATAATGCGCCGGAGGGAATGACTATTTCTGCAGGCAGCGATTCATACAGCGCAATTATCAGCTGGAAGCCGTCTGAGTTGCAAGGAGGAAAGTCGTATACTGTTACCGTTATTGCCGATGACGGCTTTGATTCGGCAATTCAAACAGTCATTTTTACTGCTGTCGAAGTTGATGACGTTCCGATTTTTGACGAGGTAACGTTGCCGATTGTATTTTCCGGTAAACCCGGTGTTATTGTACCTGATTCCGAAATATCAATACAATTCAAAGCGGCAGACCCCGATACTCCTGCCAACGATATTATCTATTCTTTAACGGGTGAATCGACAAATGGAGCGTCAATAAATTCGTCTACCGGTGAATTTTTCTGGAATCCATCGGATAGCAGCCTTTCCGCGGGAACTTATAATTTTACGGTTCGGGCAACAGAAGATTCTGCCAACGGAGTGTATACAGAATACTCGTTCTCTCTTACGATTGCAGATTCAATTGCCATTTCTTCTACGCCGGATACGTCAGCTAGCGAAGCGACGGTTTGGACGTATAATCCGACAACCAACGTCGATGCGGTTGACTGGCGTACTGTCAGCTGGACTATCTCCAACGCTCCAGAGGGACTTTCGTTCAATAGTCAAACGGGAGCTATGACTTGGACGCCCAGCGAAACGCATGGTGGAAATACGTATACTTTTATAATAACCGCCGCCGATCAAGGAGGAGAAATCTCTCAGACGGTTACGGTCAATGTTGCGGAAATTGATGACGCGCCGATATTCAAAACTCCGATTTTGCCCGCCGCTTTTGATGGTAAATCCGGTTCGTTTATTCGCGGAAATTCCGTAGAGATAGCCTTCAGTGCCGCCGATCCCGATATTCCAACAAACGGTATTATTTATTCTTTGGTTGGAGAATCTGTTTACGGAGCTGCAATCGACCCGTCAACGGGTGCATTTACCTGGAATCCGTCTGCGGATTTAACGGCAGGTGAATATACGTTTACGATCAAGGCAACAGAGGATTCTGAGTTAGGCAATAGTTCGCAGTACGAAATAACGCTCACACTGGTCGATAGTTTAGTGCTCAATCCAATTGAATCGGCTGAAATAAACGAAGGTTATAATTGGAGCTATACTCCAACAACAAATGCCGACAATTGCGATTGGCGTCCTTTAAGCTGGTCGATTGCCGATGCGCCGGAAGGGGTTTCGATTAACGCGCAGACCGGATTGATTCAATGGACGCCCTCCGAAATCCAGGGAGGACAGGAGTATACTTTTACGGTTTCTGTTTCTGATGGACTGTCTTCTCAGAGCGAAACGATTACCGTTTCTGCGGTCGAGGTAGACGACGTTCCGGTATTTGATACCAGTTCAATTCCGGATAGCAACAGGGTAATTTCCGGGTCAACAATTACGGTGAACTTCAAGGCCGCTGACCCTGATATTCCCGCCAATTCAATTGGATATTCGATTGTTTCCGCTCCTGAAGGCGCGACAATCGATTCCGCGAGCGGTCGGTTTGTTTGGAGCGTCGGCAGTACAATGCAGCCGGGAAATTATACAATTATCGTTCGGGCAACCGAGATTATAACGGTAGACGGAAATCAAACTTCCGGCTTGTATACAGATTATTCCTTGACGATTTCTGTTGTCAACGTATTGATTCCTTCCCGTCCTGAGCCGTCGAGTCCCTTTGACAGACTCAATCTGTCTGACAGAGCGGCTGCTATTTCACGTGATGTATTAATTGATATTGCTGCCAATTCGTCTAATTATCGAGGCGGAAGTTTGTTGGATAGTTATTTTCACCAAGAATCTTTACGAGCGTATGAGAATATAAGCGGGTTGTTTGGTATTCAGTTTGGCAGTCAGTCCAGAAGTCTGGGAGAAATAAAACCCGCTGATAATACGGATAGCAAAGACGAAAAATCAGATCAGAAAAAGAATCCTGATTCCAAACAGCAAAAGACGGAAGGAGACGCGGAACGACAAAAGGGTTCCAAAAATCAGAATAGCAGTAAATTCGACTTGCACGTAAAAAAAGAACGGTAGTATGAGGAATTTTTGGGGGAATATCTATTTGCAAATAGGTATTCCCCTTAAATCATATACTGGTTCTACTTGACTTTTTCCGGTTTGAAAAACAAAAATCAGTCGTTTCATTTCGCCCTAATCGGTAAAATAAAGAGTTATTTGATTCCGGATGTGAAATCAAAACGACGTCAAGAAGAAAAAATCACGTTGTCATAGTATAAAACGTCGATTTAATAGTCGAGTTAAAAACAAAATATTTTACGGGGTTTGCGAAACAAACAGCAGGTTAAAATCATCTGATTGATACAACGGCGTACAGACGGCGGGATTGGAATTCGACTGCGGACCCGTTACGACGTTTTCCCACAAACCGGTTTCTGACCGATAAGCGGCGTTCCAGCCGAATTGAGAATTACCCTGACTGATGATTCGCTGCAAAAATCGATATTCGATAGACCAACAGAACTCCGACGCTCCATCGGTAATATCAGACCGATATAATTTGTTTACGCTTGCTCCTAAATACAGCATCGTACCGGTTGGACAGTCCAAAAATTCAGTACTGTTTATTTTACCCTGCATATTTCTGATACTGTCCCAGGGGGGATATAGAACCTGCCGCCATGTTAAAACGTGCTCTGTAAGCGGAATCTGCTTTACAATGGGGTAGTTTTCTCCCAGACTGACCGAGGTTTTATCCCAATACAATCCAGTTCCCGGTATATTGACCAGTTCGCTTTGATAGTTCATTCGATACGTTAGACGCGTTCGGGTTTCTGCCGTCGGTCCATCGTCCAAATCTTGCTGGGTCATAATTTTATAATGAACCGTAACCAAGGCGTAGCTGTTGTAATCATTCAACGCATCAGACGGAAGAATAATCGATTGCTGTGTTATGGAGGCTGAATCAAACGGAACGACTTCGATTTTCCAGGGAGAAACGTCCGCATGATTCGGATAAGTAACCGTTTCCGGCGAACCGAATTGCTCGCTGGTTCCTCTTAGCCAGGACACGAAATCATCGCGCTGAGACCACGAAACCAAAAACTTTCGTATCGCGGTGAAGCCGTCTGTTGTATATTGTTCTTCCGGCGAGCCGCTTAACTCTTGAAAGGGTATAGTCATTTTAATTTAGGGTTGAGTTTGAAATTCTGAATACAGCTTTCAGTTTGAAATCAGATTATTAGCCGGAATAGCTTCCCGAACTGGAATACGAACTGGCTGACCCGGGATAATAACTTCCAGAACTATCGGGATACGAACTTACGTACCCGGATGAGCTTGCCGAGCTTGCCGAACTGGACGAACTGGATGAACTGGATGAACTGGATGAACAGGACGAACTGGACGAACTTGCCGAACTTGCCGAACTGGACGAACTGGTCGAACTGGACGAAGAAGGGTAGTCGGCAATACGTCCGATTACCGCAATATCGTAGTTGCAATCGCTGGTTATTGCTGTTAATTTGAGTTTGTTGTTAATAAGCGAAATCGACCAAGGAGAGCTGCCGGCACAGATAAACATGGACCCGCATGGAGGAACCATATTTTGTCCATCGGTATTGTTCCATATCCCTTTCCAAGCCGATTGATCGCCCGGTGATACAATAATTGTCCCGGAGGAACTGTTGTTTGAAATCAGAATCGTACGAATATCGAGGAATCCAATATCCAGATTGCCGCCCAAAACGTCCCGGGTCAGGTAATCCAATTCGTAGTTTACGGACGATCCGGCTTGAAGGGTTTGATTGCATTTTTTCCAAATCCCCTCAATACGATTATTGTTGCTGTCCGTCTGATTAGCGCGAAATCTAACTGAACCGGAAGACGTCTGTACATCATTTGTATCTTCTTTTTGCCATAACCAACTCAGTTCGGCACGTACTTGAGATTGTAATTTTGTCATGTTAATTTTAGCAGTAAATTTTTTTAGTATCAAAAGTAAGCGTTGCGTTCCAAAGCGGACCGTCGCTTTCCATAACAGAGGTATTGAATTTTAAGGAGGCCAAATACCGGCTATCGTCAATCGCAAATTGACTTCCGTCAAGCAATTGAGCAACCAAGTCTATCAGGGAGAGCATGTTTTCGTAACCTCGTTCGACCAGGATAATTTTAATCTGCGAATTAATCGCCGCATTTCCCCGATTGGTTTGGGCTTTTATTAAAATATTTTGTTCATCAATTGAACCGCGTGGAATATGATCGTACGGATTTTCTCCCACGACAACGTATTTGACAGCAAGTCGATTTTGCAGTTGATCGCACGTTTGCCATAAACTGCGAATAGAATTAATCAAATTCATTCAGACTCCTTTTTTGCAATTACTCTTAAACAGGGGCTTGTATTGGTAGCCGGGAAAATATCGGTCGGCTTAAATAATCTGCCGTCCGAAAGGCGTAATCTTTGTTGGACAGAAATCGTAATATCGTTTCTGATAAATACAATTTCAATTCGCTGGGTATCAATCTGGGTAAACTGTCTATGACTGGAAACCGGTACAGCTAGTACACGGACGTTTATACCGGCTTGATCTACGCGGTATCGAACGATAGTTGCCTCTCCGCTGGAATTGGTTTGATAGATCGGAGTTACTATATCCAGCCAGCAATCCAATCGCGGACGGCTATCCAAACGGCTGGTATGATAAATTACTCGTCCAATTCGCGGACGCCGTTCGATGGCAATTATTTTCCAATGAACGTTAATTGTATCGATTATCTCATCTCCCAGATCAGGCTGCTTTTCCAGACCTGAAATTGTTTCCGGCAGATTCCAATCGACTTTCCGAACGGTAACTCCCTGCGGATTTCCGGACGGTTGCAACTCATTTTGGGCGATATTGCAGATACAGCCATAAATAACCGTTTCCAATCCGGAGGCAATTTGAAGCAATCGAACGGAAACTCCGTTGTCTGCTATTACGGATAGATCATCTGTACAGCGCGATGAAAATTGGGTGATGTTCATCTACAGACTCCTCTGGATACCAGTTCAAACGGTTTATTGGATTGTAGCTGTTTATCAATCCATTCAACCGTTTTTTGAAGCGATTGTAAATACTCGTTCCAGTCAACCTGCTGATCTTCAATTTTATAGCTTGGCTTGGGACTGGCAGTTATTTCGGCGATTCGTTCCAGCGTCTGAGAGCGAATAGTTCTTAAAATGGTTTCGTTCATATTATTAAGATTTTAGGTTATACAGATTAGAGTACAAATAGTCTATAGCGAATAAAAAACACGTTTTGATTAACCGTCAGTTTAAATTCAACCAAATAATGACGTCCTGCCAGCTGAAAGGCATTGGAATTTTTTACATTCAGCGTCCAGAGAAAATTAAACCCGATATCGTCTGCCGTCCGGTTTGGATTTTGTTGCATTTGAGCGTACAAAACCTCGCTTGGATTCAGACTTACCGCTTGATGACCTCGGACAGCCGTTCTTTTTTCCGGTTGATCTGTTTCCAACAGGTAGATACTGTATGAAATATCACTTACTTTGTCCGGTGACAGCAATACTCCGTAAAAATCGCGGATTCTTGCCATGAACGTTGCTCCGCCATTTTGAAATACGTTTGCATGGTAATCAATCATAGTAAATTTGTAATAAAAAATTAAATTGTAGTTTGTTTTTCTGCGGTTGGAATATAGACGCAACCCGCTTCAACAGTTCCCCATTGAGATTTTCGCGGCACGTTTTTCCAGAACAGTAATCGACGTAAAAAATCCAGAATCGCGGGTTTCATCAATAGACTCCTGAAATTGGGCTTGAATTGGAATCGGTGGTTACGGATTTGGTCAGATAAACCGTTTCTCCATCTGTTCGATAGATTGTCCAGGTTTTATCTTCATTCAATTTGCTTTCCAACGCCGCTAAAACAAGGGTTGTGATTGAATAGGGACTGGCGACGGATAGCCTAATCTTAAAACGATTACAACGGAATCTTGCGGATTAACTATCCGGCGGTTATTGTATCGAACTGAACGAATAGGAGCTGGACAGTTGTTTATTAGATTATAGGTCATTGAAGTACGCTCACTTTCTCAACGGTTCCGATATAAGAATTAAATCCGATTTCAACAGCAACGCGATATCGGCTTGACGCGGAGGGGAAAAATATCCCGTTGCTGCAGTCTGCCCCTTCAAAAATCCAGTCGTTAGTTCCGTCTGAAGGATACGTAAAAGTAGGTGCGGTTGAACCCGTTGAAAAATCAAATCCGCAGAATTTCAGACCGCTTTGAGCATCGAGGTTTATTGAACTGATTGCCGGGTTGGTAAATGAATACAGCGTATTGTTGGCCAACGACAGGGTAATATCCGCGCTGGAAAGCGTTATTTCGGCGGTTAAGGCAACAGGTGAAAGTTGGTATATCATAAATGTAATCAGACCAACCATAGGTCTGGAAAATAAGGATAATTAAATGAATAACAGGCGGGACTTCCAACAGTTCTATTTTGATGACTTTATACTGATTTTGTTTGAATTTACCCGATTTAGGGGAGAAAAAGCACTCATACGAGTAAATACGAGGACTTTTCTCCCTTGTGCGGAGGAACAAAATATCAACGAGAGATTAAAGGAATTATTGGAAGTTCCTTAAAATCTAGCCAGTACATTTAACCACGTATCGCGGATCCAATACGGCGGGAACACCGCGTTCGGACGCCTTAAATCGAACGAGAATATCGCGTTCAAAATTGGCATCCGAATTGGACAGAGACCGGGTTACGCTAATCGGCCAGTTTTCCATGTAGGCAAACGCCTTTTTGAAATCGCCCAGGAACCAGTATTTTTTGGCGTCCGAGGCATTTATCCCCGAGGCGACCAAACGGCGATAGGCCAACGCGCTTTCCATAACAGAAAATCGACGCA
>CAYZMZ010000015.1:0-1501 GCA_964479655.1 uncultured Planctomycetaceae bacterium | reverse complement strand
CGGGTTTTAATTGACGCCGATCCAGTCGGATTGAACGTAATTTCGCCGTCGAGGAATACTTGCGCCGCAGCATAACGGTAGGCGGGCATAATCAAAACGGAATTGGCGTTAAGCAGAATCGGCTCGCCGGTTGTCGGGTCCGTCATTTCAGCAAACAGTTGTTCAGCCGCGTCGACGTCCGTATAATCTACCAACTCGTTTCCTGAAATCGCGTTGATCCAAGGATTTCCGATCGCAGAGTAGTAGGTATTATAACTCGTTCCGTTGTATTTGAACGTATTGGTAATACCCAGCACGCAATCCAGAAGACGTTTTTCTTTGTTCAGTCCCAACGCTTCGCCGGCTTCTTCTGCCCGTCGAAGAATCAAATGGGTACGATCAAAAAAGATCGCTTCGCGAGTAACCGGGACGATCAAACCGTGCTTGGCGGTTTCGGGAGTTTCGGTATATTCCGGCGACAGTCCAGCATTCGGATAGGGCATTCCAGGCGCGATTTCCATCGACTGATCATCTAATCGTCCGATACCAGGAATCTTTTCGCCGCTAAACTGCGTCGGAATTGTACTAACGGCGTTGCTGAGTACAAAAGACGGATTTTCGTACGCCTGTCGAATTTTGGTGAAGATAATCTGACCGGTAATATTCAAGAACGCGGTCGTATCAACGCCGTCAGATTCGGTCATCGTAACGCCGCCATTTTGCCGCAGATCGAGAGAGCGAACCCATTCAGTACCGTTTTCGACTACTGTTTCTGCCAAATCACGCAAGGAAAAATCTTCTGGAGCCAACTGACCCTCGTTCAGAGCCTCGGTCAAGTGATTGGTTGTTTTACCGGCTCCGTCAAGTTCAAACCGGCGTTTAAGTTCTTTATAGTTCAAATTAGTCATAGTTATTTATGTATAAGTGGTTAAATAAACAAAGGGAATAAGTGAATACTACAATCAATTACTGCTGGAACTGGTAGAAGAAGCAGAGGAAGACGAAGAAGTAATCGCCTGATTATCAATCGTCAAACCTCCCGTAAATACCGTCGAAGCAATCTGAACGTAGATATTTTCTGCGTCAGAGGATTCGGCTCGAACAACGCGTCCGATAGCACATTGAGTGCTGGAGGCGGTTGTTAATTTCTGATTTTCCAAAGCGGTGCTGTTAGAATTGTAAGCCGGTCCAACCAGCGCTCCAAATTGATAGGTGCCTGAAACGCAGGGAAATTGAAATACCCCGGAGGTTGCAACGCGAATTTTCGCGGTAACATCGCTCGGTTTTGCCTGCATCGCAACGCCCAAAAAACAGGTTCGGAAACCGGATTGGGTTGCTGCCAAAGACGTGCTTTTGCTATAAGCGGACGCCGATTTAACGGCTCCGGATTGCAAATATACCAAGTCCCCCATAGATACGGCTACATCAGAGGGAATTTCAACTGCGACGGGATTCGTTTCACCCCAACGCCAACGCATAAAATTTGTCATAATATAATAATTGGTTAAAGGAATAAAAATTA
>CAYZMZ010000014.1:6618-20768 GCA_964479655.1 uncultured Planctomycetaceae bacterium | reverse complement strand
TCCTTCGTGCCTTCGTGTCTTCCCGTTATTTTCTCAAATTTACGGAAATTCTGGGCGGTTGGGAACGGGAGCAAGCTCCACGCACTCCCCAAAAACACCTAACGGCGTTGGGACAAGCGGTATTCAAAATCAAATGGCGTTAAGCGGTCGGGGACGACCGCAGAAAGGCGAGACGCCTTCCCTCCGCATATACCTCCGTCCCGTGCGGTATTCAAAATCTATTCTTATTTTCCCTCTTCGTGCTCCTTCGTGTCTTCGTGCCTTCCCGTTATTAATTATTGCGGTCGAGGACGTCCGCGCTCCAAATACATTTCCGTTCATATCTCCCCTTTAAATAAAAAAACGCGACTGAAATCAGTCGCGTTCTATAAATACGTTCAGAATAAAATCAACGATTTATTCTTCAGGATTGATGGTAAACAAAGGCTTGCCGTCGTTTCCGCCTAATCCGCCTTTTAACTCGGCAGGAGCAACCGGTTTGGCTGCAACAGGAGCGGCTTCGGCAGGCTTTTCCGCTTCGGGAGCCGGCGTATCATCTTCCCATTCAACACGTTTGCGGCTAAGACCGATTTTACGATCTTCCGTATCAACACGCAAAATCTTAACTTCCAAATCTTCGCCAACCTTAACGACTTCTTCCGGATTTTCGACTTTGTGGTCGGCCAGTTCGCTAATATGCAGCAAGCCTTCCAAGCCGTCTTCCAAACGAACGAAAACACCAAAATTGGTGATCTTGGTTACCTTGCCGGTTACCAACTGTCCGGGAACAAAACGATTCGGAATATCGGAAGTCCAAGGATCTTCGGTCATCTGCTTGAGACCTAAAGCAATACGACGATTCTTTTCTTCAACCGAAAGAACCTTGCATTCAATCGTCTGACCCTTTTCAACCACTTCACTGGGATGGCTGACTTTGCGCGTCCAAGACATATCGGAAACATGCAGCAAGCCGTCGATGTTTTCGCGAATTTGAATGAAGGCACCGTAGTTGGTAAGATTGCGAACGGTTCCGGAAACGATAGAACCAACCGGGTATTGTTCGGCAACTTCTTTCCACGGATCGGGCGTCGTCTGTTTCATGCCCAAGGAAATTTCCTTCTTTTCCTTGTTGATTCCCAAAACAACAACTTCGACTTCATCGCCTAAATTAACCAATTCATTGGGGTGATTGATTCGCTTCGTCCAAGACATTTCGGAAATATGAATCAAGCCCTCGATACCCTCTTCCAACTTGGCGAAAGCACCGTAATTGGTGATACTGACGATTGTACCCTTGACTTTGGCTCCAACGGGGTATCGTTCGGCAACTTGTTCCCAAGGACTGGGAGTTTTCTGCTTTAAACCGAGAGAAATCTTTTCCTTTTCGCGGTCGATAGACAGAATCTTCACCTCGATTTGGTCGTCAATGTTGACCATTTCAGAGGGATGATTGATTCGTCCCCAAGACATGTCGGTAATATGCAGCAAACCGTCGATTCCGCCCAGGTCGACAAACGCGCCGAAATCCGCGATATTCTTAACGGTACCGGTACGTAACTGACCTTCCTGCAATTCGGACAGAAGATTATGCTTTTGTTCCTTGCGCTCTTCTTCAATTAAAGCGCGGCGGCTTACAACGATATTGCGGCGGGCTTCGTCGATTTTCAAAACAACGCATTTAATCGGCTTACCGATGAAATCACCAATATCTGTCGGACGACGGATGTCAACCTGAGAGGCGGGCAGAAAAACGTTGACGCCGATATCGACCAGCAAACCACCCTTGATTTTGCGGGTAACTTCGCCTTCGACGATATCGCCTTCGTGAACCTGCTTCATTACGTTTTCCCAGGCTTCGATCTTTTCTGCCTTGCGCTTGGACAGAATAATCATATCACGAGATTCCTGCTGTTTTTCAGTGCCTTCCATCTCTTCAATGAGAGCTTTGATTTTCTGACCGATTTGAGGCTGTTCTTCGTCGTCAGCCCATTCGTCGCGATGGATGGCACCTTCGCTTTTGAATCCAACGTCTACCAGAACAAACTCTTTATCGATACGAACGATTGTTCCTTCGACAATGCGATTGACTTCCATGTCGTCTGCCGGACTCCACTCTTCAACGGCGTTTAAGTCTTGACCATCAAGAGCTTGTCTTAGTTCATCTTCCCATTCAGGAGCGGCAGCAGCACCGTCCAAACTACGCATCAAATTACGATTTACCATTAAAAAATACCTGTGGAATGGGCAGCAGGGTACGCCTATCCATTCCTCCTGTTTATATTTTTGTTAAACCCTTCTTCCCCGGCTACCCTAACAGGCGGCTTTTACAGGAAAGAGTAAATATGCCGTTCAATGACAATATCACTGTATTATATATTATCATTAAAAAGTTAGATGATTCTACCAATTTTATCAATTGTTGCAAGGGGGCAAAACGGTTTTTTGAAATTTTTTAAGAAATTTTATGCTTTTTAAGAGGCTTAGGGTTTATAAGGGGTTTAAGGCGTTTCAGAGAATTGTTTATTTTAACAAAGATTTTAGATTTAATAATCTAATGAATCCCCTCTCATCTGTTGAAGAATCTTTTTAGCTAATATTTCCAACAAGATTTCTTTCGATAAAATAAAAATCGCTCGTTTTACGGCTTGAGAAGCATTATTTCACAATTTATTCTGTAATAAACGGCCATATTTTGATTATTTATCATAGAAAATAATCGAAAACTCCTCTTGATTTTTTTTGCGCGATTTCCTATACTCCCTTCGCTGAACCTCTCCCGGAGAACGGTATTCTCTAACTGTGTTGCACCAATTTCGGCTCAATTAATCGTTGAACCCTATAAAGTGTAAGGGGATAGGATCCGATTTTCGCATTGTTTTAACTCCGTATTTGATTATAAGCATGATAGCATTTGATTACAATTCGACTCACTTAAACCGAATTGCCGCGACTATAACGTCCGTTGGCAAAAGGGTGTCGATGGGAATCGTGCTTTTCCTGCTTGTTTTATCGGAAATAACGTACGGAGAAATCGCCAGTTTTTCCAACTTAAAATCCATGTCTGTCTTTGGCGATGCGGGATATAATTTCACACAGCATAATTCTGAAGTCTGGATATTACGCAGCAACTGCCGATTGAATCAAAACGGCAGTCAATCCGCCGAAGCCGCTGCGATGGTACTTTGGATAGAACACGATACCCAACAAATCAGAGGCAGTATCAACGGAAGCTATCGGGTAACGGTTTACATGAACGGTCAAATTACGACCGATCCGGCGTTGAAAATTGGATTCGTTTCCGAAAATATTCCCGCTTCTGGGGGTACCAATTCGTGGATTGGCGATTTTTTGCTGTTATCGAAGCCGCAAATATCCGTAAAACTAAAGCAAACCTATCCCGGTAAAACACCCGAATTGTACTGGCAGGCGCAACGATGCCGCGAAGTGCAATCAGATCAAAAATCGGCGGCGATTACCAAGATAAATTCAACAATTTCCGAACAGAAGTGGCAATCCGCTCCGATTTCAGGCGCAATCGGACAGTCCGCCAACTCGCAATCGGTAAATTCCATCGTAGAGAATAACAACTCAAATTCAAACGCTCAATCCGGCAGTTCTTTTTCTCTCAATTCCGACTTGGGCAATATATTACCCGTCGATTTGGGAACCGCTTTGGAATCCGGTCAGCGGCTGATTACCGTTACCGCCAGAAACGATATTCCTCTCAATTTCAACTGGAAAACACAGCCTGATACAGATGTATCGGTTGTATATCTGTCTGGGGGGATAAATATGACCGTTGCAGGTACCGGTCCGGAGGGAACAATCGATATTACCGCCGATAAACTGGTTATCTGGAGCGATGGGAAAAACGTCCCCGACTTGAACGGCAATAAAAGTCAATCTAATACGCTGCCCCTTCAAGTTTATCTGGAAGGAAACGTTGTATTTCGTCAGGGAGATAGAAAATTAATTGCCGATAAGATGTTCTACGACGTTACCCTAAAACGCGGTACGATTCTAAACAGTCAAATTTGGACGCCCGCCGACGGATACGAGGGGCTGTTGAGAATCAACGCAGAAAAACTCCAGCAGCTCAACGCCAACGAGTTTTATGCCGAAAACGCCTTTGTTACCTCCAGTATGATGGGTAAACCTTCGTATAGAATACAAATGGACAGTGTTATGATTCGGGATCAGGTATCTCCCATAATAGACCCGGTAACCGGATTACAAAAAGAAGACCCGCTTCAGAAAACGCCCTTGTATTCGCATCAGCAATATATCGACGGCAAAAACGGTACGGTTTACGCAGGCGATGTTCCGATTTTCTACTGGCCTTCGGCGACAACGAAGCTGGAACAGCCGACTATGTATATTCGGTCTTTACGCGTAGGTTCGGACAGTACATACGGTTTTCAGTTGTTTACCGGCTGGAATGCGTACGAACTGTTTGGCTGTACAAATCCGCCCGAAGGAACAGATTTAACACTCAATATAGACCCGCTTACCAATCGCGGAATCGGGCATGGCGCGGTTTTTGATTTTGATCGCTACATGGAAAGCGGGCTGTTTTCCGGCCCAATTAACGGTCAGATTGATTTCTGGGGAATTTATGATTGGGGAAAAGATAACCTGGGTGAGGGGCGGCGAAGTGTTGTTCCTGAACAGAAATACCGATATAAACTTAATACTCAGGCAAGACATGTTTTTAGCAACGGTTTGGAATTAACTGCCGAAACGGGGATTCTTTCAGACCGCGATTTTATGCAGGAATATTTTAAGGACGACTGGTTTTTGAAGAAATCGCCGGCTACCGGACTCCAACTGCGTCAGGAAATCGGAAATTTGTCCTGGGATATAGCCTTGGACGCCAAAGTCAATAATTTTTATACGGAAACGCAGCAGTTGCCCCGTGCAGATTTGTACTGGTTGGGCGAAAGTTTACTCTCCGATTCACTTACCTGGTATTCGGCTTCTTCGGCTGGATATTACAAACTCAGTCCCGGTTCCTATCCTACAGCCAAAGAAAACCAGCAATTTTTTGATTATCTTAACTGGGAACAGGCGAACGCGGGGGGACGATTTGTTACCCGGAATGAATTGGACTATCCGTTCCAGGCAGGACCAGTAAAAGTGGTTCCTTATGTTCTTGGGGAAGCCGGATGGTGGGGAGCTAACGAAACCGGAAACGTAGACCGTCTTTATGGTCAGGTGGGCATCCGGGCTGCGATGCCGTTTTGGAAGGCGTTTCCCGGAGTCAGAAACCAATTACTGGATTTACATGGTATTGTACATAAAGCCTCGCTCGAATTGGAATGGTACTGGGGCGACAGTTCCCGTTCAATGTACGACATGCCCCTGTACGACATGCTCGACGATCAGTCGATAATTCAATATCGGCACATGTTCGGGGCGACCGTTTTTGGCGGTCCGACGCCGTATCGATTTGATGAACGTTCGTATGCTCTTAGAAGCGGATTAGGCAACCACGTAACATCGCCCGGAATAGAAATTTTGGACGATATAAACGTAATCCGATTGGGGTTAAATCAGCGATGGCAAACCAAACGAGGACCGGAAGGCAGACAGCGAATTATCGATTGGATTACCTTGGATGCAGGTATAAGTTTGTATCCTGATAGAAACAGGGATAATTACGGCTCCTTCGCCGGATTGGCAAACTATGATTTCGGCTGGCGGCTGGGAGACAGATTCTCCGTCGTTTCTTCTGGACTGTGGGATTTCTTTGACGACGGGATTCATGCCTGGAGTATTGGAGGAAAGCTGGAAAAGCCCGGTCAAGGCGAGTTATATGCAGGAATCCATTTCCTTTCCGGTCCGGTAAAAAATACGGTTTTATCCCTGTCTGCCAAGTATTGGATGAGTCCAAAATGGCATATAACCTTCGGCAGCGATTTCGATATTGAAGGTCAGGGTAATATCGGACAAAGTTTTGCGATTACTCGCGTTGGGGAATCGTTGTTAGTACGTGCGGGTTTTTACGTCGATGCCACGCGGGATGACTACGGATTTTCACTTACTTTGGAACCGAGATTCCTTTCCAAAGGTTCGATTGGAAATTCAATCGGCGGAATTCATCCTACCGGCGCGTATGGTTTAGAATAATTTAGCATGTATTTATTTTTCTAATTTACAAATAATAACTATGAGAATACCAGAGACAGTCAGATTTGAAGGTTCGGTAGACGGACGTTTGTACATGATAGACCAAACGCTCCTTCCGCTTCAATTTACAGAAATTCCCTGTTTAACCGTAGAAACCGTATGGGAAGCAATAAAAAAATTACGTGTTCGCGGCGCGCCTGCTATCGGAATTGCTGCGGCATTTGGTGTGGTGATTGGTGTTCAACCTGTTTTGGACAAATCTCGTGCCGAGTTTGACAAACGACTGGCAGAGGTTATCGAATACCTTGCAACAAGCCGTCCGACAGCCGTCAATTTATTTTGGGCTTTGGAAAGAATGAAAAAAATCGGGGCTAACGCTGGATCGAATTTGTCTTCCAGACAGGCGGCTGAAAAACTCCTCTGTGAGGCTATCCAAATTCAATCCGATGACCGCGCTATTTGTCGAGCGATTGGAAAATTTGGATCTGAACTGATTCAAGACGGCTGGGGCGTTCACACCCATTGTAACGCCGGCGGATTGGCGACAGCGGATTTTGGAACGGCATTAGGCGTCTTTTTCGCCTGTGCTGAACAGGGTAAAAAAATACATGTGTTTGCCGACGAAACCCGACCGCTCCTCCAAGGAGCGCGTTTGACCGCATGGGAACTGATGCAGAGGGAAATTCCTGTTACTTTGATTTGCGATTCCATGGCGGCGCAGGTTATGCGTGAGGGAAAAGTTCAGGCTGCGGTTGTCGGCGCAGATCGAATTGCCGCCAACGGCGATACCGCCAACAAGATCGGTACGTATCAACTAGCGATTGTAGCCAAAGAACACG
Source organism: uncultured Planctomycetaceae bacterium (assembly GCA_964479655.1). Taxonomy (GTDB): domain Bacteria; phylum Planctomycetota; class Planctomycetia; order Pirellulales; family Thermoguttaceae; genus RUG11551. Next base: position 13,821 of record CAYZMZ010000014.1, on the reverse strand, counting down.
GCGTTCCTTTTTACGTCGCTGCCCCCAAAAGTACTTTCGATTTATCCTTGTCCACCGGAGCGTCAATTCCGATTGAGCAACGAGATCCGCAAGAGATTATTTGCGGTTTTGGAAAACAAACTGCGCCCACCGGCTGCGATGTATACAATCCCGCTTTCGATGTTACTCCCGCTAAATATATCACAGGGATTATTACCGAATACGGCGTAATCAGTCCGGTTACAGAGGAAAATATTTGCAAAGTGTTAGGCGAATAAGTTTTTAGATGAGAAATTTATACTATGGCTACGTGATTTTTTCCTCTTGACGTCGTTTTGATTTTCGCCCGCTAGAATCAAACAACCCTTTATTTGATCAATTGGGGCGAAATGAAACGACTGCGGTTTATTATGCAAACCGGAAAAAGTCAAGTGGAACCAGTATAACAGATTTCTCAAGACTCATTTTCCCCGTAATTGAAATTGACAAACGAAATCCCCGCTAATAATTTTTTTGAGAAGAAAAGATTGATTGCGGAGGGAAGTTTATTTTGTGAGGAACCAGCAAGATATTGCCGGTTTCCTCGCAAAATACAAAATTAGACCAACTCTTTTTATCATCAAAACGACAATATTTCTGAGTAAGCTACAGGACGTCCGCCAGAAACGGAGACACCGATTAGGAACACTCATCTCAGTCTTGCCAGATTTATGCGTAATTTACTTCTTTCCGAAGAGAAAAACGGTTCTAATACAACGCCGACTTGAACTCTTCCAGCGTTGTACATTCGATCGCCGCCTGAAACAGCGAATCCAGAACAACCAAATCCTGAATTTGGAAAATCCGGGTTTGCAACTGCGGGGAAACCCGAAATCGTTTTGTCTTTAACAGCTGGATAATAGCCTCGGCTTTGCCTTCGGCTTTACCTTCGGCTTTGCCTTTTTTCTGACCACTTAAAATTGCTTCTTCGTATGCTGACAACATATTTTCCTCTCCGTGTTCTGCTATCGTACAGACGAAAAGGATTTCCCGCTTCGACTCATCTTACGATAAACTGAAATTTCTTCAATATAAAATGACTAAAGCGGGGTTTGCACGTTTCAATTACAGAACGATCTTGAAGATTGCTCTAATACAACGCCGATTTGAACTCTTCCAGCGTTGTACATTCGATCGCCGCCTGAAACAGCGAATCCAGAACAACCAAATCCTGAATTTGGAAAATCCGAGTTTGCAACTGCGGGGAAACCCGAAATCGCTTCGCCTTTAATAGCTTGATAATATCTTCGGCTTTGCACATAGCCCTACCCCGGGCTTCACCTCGGGCTTCACCTCGGATTTCGCCGTCTTTCTGACCACTTAAACGTGCTTCTTCGTATGCTGATAACATATTTTGTTCTCCTTGTTCTACTATCGTACAAGCGGAAAGGATTTCCCGCTTTTGCTGATCTGTTTTATAATATACCGAACTTTCCCAGCTATAAATCGTCAAAAGACGACTAAGCCAGTAGAAAAACGAGCTGTGCGTAAGCTCCTGCATTTGCTTGAAAATCTTTTGGAGCTTCTCCGGCGCGTCCGGACTATAAATCGCCTGATATACTCCTAATACGAGACCGACGGCGGGAACGTTCGATTTTAATCCTTTTTCAATCGATTCCTCCGAATTTAGCTCAAAAACCATCAATTCCTGCGACGGATAATAGTCCGGCAGACCGGGAACCGGCGGGCACATGTCCCGCGTATTAGTCGGCCCATGGTACGGCTTCGCTCCTTGATGAACCAAAATCGCAATCGCCGGAGGAAGCGGATACCGGGTCTGTCCCGCTTTAACCTCTGCTTGATGTTCCTGTTGATATTCCTGTTCGGTCATATTACCCTTTTTAACGTCCTGACGTTTTGCCGCGTGCGCCGCCTTCTGCGCATCGACGTATTCCCTTTGCTGGCTAATCGAATACCATGACGCCTGAAAGGGCACGTGAATATCGTTGGTCGACTTATGCTCAAGGACGATAAACAGCGTGAATATCAAATCCGAATCTTTGATTGGGACTTTGTATATCAAATCCGCCTCGGTAATTTTACCGCTGTCCGGATTGATTTTTTGGGACGGACAGACTTCCAGACGGCTGAAATCCAGTGCCGCAATCGTTTCCGGCTTAAGAATAATCATCAACAGCCCAATCGCCATGAATTTCCACTGAAAGATCAGTATAAAACACGTATTATGATCGATAGTTGCCTTCAACGATTCCTGATTTGAACGGAAGGCAGGCGGCAGTTGATCGGGCTGAATTTGATCCAAGGCAACAATCATCGCCTCGAAGCAGTCCTTTAACCGCGCGTCCTCCGGCGGACGAAGTGAACGCAACGATTCGTTTATAGCGGGCTTTGCCATAGGTTTTTCTTTCGTATAAAGTAACTTTTCACATAGAATTGAACGATATTCGTCAGACGACTGCAATCAAGTATTTCTACTATTGTACAATAATATCGGACTTGTTGCAAGAAAAATTCAGTTTTAGCTGAAGTTCATATCGCCAAAGGAACGAATCTCTTGCGCAACCCAAAAAATTCTAAAATTTTTCCAACCCATTGTATTTGTAATGAAAAAATGGTACAATACGGTTTTCAAACTTGAATTATACTGCTTCCACTTCAGATTTCTCCCGACAAACGCAGAAAGAGGCTTGGTGGAGTAAGGAACCGTTTATTCAAACCGGAAAAAGTCAAGTGGAATCCGGTATAGTATAAATTTTCAATAGATTTTTTGCAATCGTAATTTTGGATATAGTCTTATGTTTATAGAATTTCCTTGGCTACTTTCCGCCCTGACCGCGTTGCCGGTTTTGACAATAATATACTTTCTCCGCAATCGATCCAAGCCCAAAACGGTTTCCGCGTTATTTTTATGGGCAAGCCCGAATCAAGCGGCAACTCAAGGGCAGAAAATTCAAAAACTCAACTCAAACTGGCTGATGTTTTTAGAACTCCTGATTCTAACGTTGTTAATTCTAACCGCCGCCAACATACAAATATTATGGAAACCCTGGAACCGTTCAACAATACTGGTTTTGGACGATTCCTGGTCTATGCAGGCATCGAAAAATCAGGCGATTGTTAAAATCAACAATTTAATAGACCGAAAGCTAATCGGATTTCCTGTTCAGATTATTAAGGCGGGAAAAAAGCCGGTATCGTGGGGACAGCCGTGCGTATATCCGTCTGAATTATCCGATAAATTAAGTCGTTGGACTCCGCTGGCTGACCAATCTGATTTATCTGCGGCGATAAATCACGCTAAAAATATCGCGGGAATACCGTCCGATAATTCAGCTACGAATTCTTCTTTCCGCTCGACAACCGGTTCAGCCGCTCGCGTGGTCGTAATTACCGATACTCCCGCCGAGAAACTGGCTGACGCGGGAAACGTTGCGATTATTGCGGTGGGAAAGCCGGAATCCAATCTCGCCTTCTGCAACGCGATTCGATACAACACCTCCGATAAAAACGATGTAATTCTGGCTGACATTGCAAACTTATCCTCTCAGCAAGCGCAGGTAAATTATCGGATTCAACTATCCGACGAAAATAAAATCCAGCAACAAACTCAAACCGCTACCATTCCAGCCGGAAAAACCGTCGGAGTGAAAATTCCTGTTCCCGTCAATTCCGTGGTAGAATTAGGTCTGCCGGACGATGTATTACAACTGGATAACCGAGCTGTAATCCCTCCCCTGCAATCGGTTACCGTTCGGGTTAAACTGGATATTGCCAACGGATTTCTGGAACGTTTTGTACATCGGGCGATAGAATTATCCGCAACCGAAGAACGAAAAATCTCTTTTACGTCCTCTTTTCCCTGTGATTTATGGATTACCGATTCTTCTCAAAGCGAAACGATTTCCACCGCAAACAGCAGCTGGACAGTTCAGTTTATTCCTTCTTTCCACCCAACAGGAACGCCGAAGCCCGTAATATACAAAGGACCTTATATTGTCGATTCCAAACAGCCCCTATTGCTGGGAACGAATTGGGAAGGAATACTGTGGGGAACCGAGGAAGGCGAACAGGACAATAGTTCATCATCATCGATACCCGCAACGGAGGATACCCTTATCGCAGTCGGCAATATTCCCTTGGCAACGTACCAGCGGTTTAATTCAGGCAGTCGTCTGATTCGTTTTGCAATCAAGCCGGAAATATCCAATCTGCTTAAAAGTCCTAATTTTCCAATACTTATTTGTAATCTTGTCCACTTAACAGCGACTTCGTTACCCGGCTTGCGCAACAATACCGTTCCGTTGGGATCGCCGCTGATTTTAAGCGTATCTCCCTCAGACGGGAAATCCGTTTTGGTAAACAATCTCCGTTCGCAACGTGAAATCCCCGTTCGATTTGGACAGGCGGTATTTACCCCTCAAACTCCGGGATTATATACATTTAAAACCCAACAGAATCAATTTCTGGGAGCTGCCAACGCCTTCGACATCCGGGAATCCAACTTGCAAAATTGCGATCAGGGAGAATGGGGAACACAAATATCTGCTTTTGAATTGCAGAGGCAATATTTTTCGCTGCGAATCCCGCTTTTACTTTTGGTTTTAATTTTAGCGTGCGTTCATCAATGGCTCGTCAAAAGAGAGACAAATGAACAGTAGTTATAAATGTTATCCGTCAATTCTGGCATTAAAATCGCGTGAAATCGATAAATCATGAATTTACGCCCACTATACCGCGTCGAAATCAAAACTGCGGCGTGGGAGGTAAGTATATGGTCATAGTATAAATGGTTCTCTGTTTAAGACAAAGCGTAATCCCTACAAATATTCCTGAAAATTGTTTCGGACTGCTCTTGACCAAATTAACGGTAACCGATATAATACTATTGTGAATCCGATGATTCGTATCCAGCGAGCTGTTGTCTTTCTTCCTTGAGATTCCTTTTGATAAAAATTGTTTTTGACGATAAATTTACACCAAAATCTCAAGTTTTTAAGATCAATTATTCACCATTCGTTTGGTTGACTTTCCAAATAAGCGAACGGCATTTTTCAAAAATCGGAGAAAGTACCGTAATATGAAAAGATTTATTGAAAAAGTACGGAGGTGTTTTGCATCACATAGGTTCATTTGTTGTGTATTGGAAATTATTTTCAATAATATGTTTTTTCTAAATATTACGTTAGTAATAGCATTTGTTTTATGCCAGTTTTATTTTAGGTGTTCTTGTACGAGCGATATTTTTAATGTAGAAATGCATGAAATTATTTTTGACAAGTTTCGCATAATTCATTCATGTTTTTTAATATTTTGTGTTATTTTAAGTATTACTATATTTATGTTTATCTATAATAGTAATTTAAGGGATAAACCTATAAACCTAAATCATTGGTTTGTACTGATACAGGCATTAATTTTGGCATTATACTTAATGGGGTTATAACGATCTGAAAATTTCAGGCTTATGTTATCAAAAGTAGCCGTTTTATTTTGCCTTAATCGGTAAAACGAGTTGTTTTTATTCGTACTGTGTCGAAATCAAAACGGCGGCGAGGGAAAAATCAAGTAGTCGTGGTATACTCCCTTTCAACGAGGTATTCAAAATCGTTCCTTATATTCCTTCTTCATGAACTTCGTGATTTCGTGTCTTCCCTAAAAATCGATCGCAACCTCGCCAATCAGCGTAAATCCTCGTAATCTGCGGGTTATAAAAATGAACGTTATATCCGAATTTTTCGCGGGGGGAACCCTTGACCCGATTCCAATATGATGTTATAATTTCCGAATATGAACATAGCATTAATTGGATATCGAGCTACCGGAAAAACGAGCGTTGCACAATTACTATCGCAAAAAATGAGCGGTTGGAATTGGGTAGACGCCGATATAGAAATTGAGCAGGCTGCGGGAAAAACGATCGCGCAAATTTTTCACGACGATGGAGAAAATGCGTTTCGGGATTGGGAAGTTGAAATCACCCGACAATTATGCCTGCGTCCCCAAACGATTATTTCTACCGGCGGCGGCGTAGTAATACGTGCGGAAAACCGCGATATTCTAAAGCAATCCGCTTTTGTAGTTTGGCTAACTGCCCGTCCTGAAACGATTTACCAACGCATGTATGCCGATAAAACAACCGCAACCCGACGTCCTGCGTTGACCGATCAAAAGCCCATGCAGGAAATTATTTCCGTACTTTCCGTTCGGACAAAATGGTATGAGCAAATCGCTACGATTTCTGAAAATACCGATTTTAAAACACCAAGCGAAATCGCTGATTCCATTGTAGAACAATATACCCATAGAATAAAATCCGTGAGATAAAAACGAGTTTGAGAGAATTCGAAGTAAACGGCTTCCACTTGAGTTTTTCCGGTTTATATTTTCATAAACCCATCGTTTCATTTCGCCCTGATCGGCAAAACAAGGATTTAGCTCCGCTTATTGGGCGAAATCAAAACGCCGTCAAGAGGAAAATTTAAGTAGTCATAGTAAAAATTCAAAAACCATAAAAAACATGCCCAGCATATTCATTCAAAACGGTCGTTTAATTGATCCGGCTAACGGTCAGGATCGGATAACCAATATCTTAATAGAAAACGGACACGTAACCGCTTTCGACATAAAATCGCGCGGCGAAGACCGGGTAATCGACGCTTCAGGTAAGCTGGTCGTTCCGGGTTTGATAGATCCGCACGTTCATTTACGGGAACCGGGATTCGAGGAAGACGAAACAATCGAATCCGGAACGGCAGCCGCTGTCGCAGGCGGATTTACCTCCGTGGCTGCTATGCCCAACACCAATCCACCGGTTGATTCCCGAGCGTCGGTAGAGTTCATCTTGCATCAAGCCCAGCGTGCAGATAATTGCAATGTTTTCCCCGTCGCCTGCGTAAGTAAAAACAGAGCGGGCGAAGAACTTTCCGAAATGGGTCAACTGGCCAAAGCGGGAGCGGTTGCCTTTTCCGACGACGGCTCGCCGGTATCCAACGCGGAACTCATGCGCCGTGCGTTTGAGTATTCTATTATGTTCGATAAGGTGATTATGAATCACCCGGAAAACAAAGACTTAACCGCCGGTCGCGTTATGCACGAAGGACTGGTTAGCGTAGAACTGGGGCTGGCTGGAATCCCCGCCGCGGCAGAGGAAATTATGATCGCGCGCGATATTACGCTGGCTGAATTAACCGGCGGACGTCTGCATGAACAGCATGTTTCTTCCAA
>CAYZMZ010000014.1:0-6608 GCA_964479655.1 uncultured Planctomycetaceae bacterium | reverse complement strand
CGGGCAAAACAGCGCGGGGTAAAGGTTACTGCCGAGGTTACTCCGCATCATATTTCCTTAACCGATCAGTGTTTAAGAACGTTCGATTCCTGCTATAAGATGAATCCGCCCTTGCGAACACAGGAAGATGTAGACGCCTGTATAGTCGGTCTGCAAGACGGAACGCTGGATTGCATCGGAACCGATCACGCGCCGCATTCCCCCGAAAAGAAAATGGTCGAATTAGACCGCGCTCCGTTTGGCGTTGTGGGATTGGAAACCGCCTTGGGCGTTCTGGTTACAAAACTGATTGTCCCCGGTTTCCTGACGTGGAATCAGCTGATAGAAAAAATGACAATCAATCCCGCTAAAATGCTGCGAATAGAGCGCGGCTCGCTGGAAGTAGGAGCGATTGCCGACATTACAATTATCGATCCGACCGCAAAATGGACGGTTGATTCACGTCAGTTTAAAACGAAAAGCCGTAATACCCCGTATAACGGCTGGGAACTGACAGGTCGAGCGGATTGTACAATCGTCGGCGGACGAATCAGATTTAGCCGTTAGATTTCACGGATTTATCCGATTACGCCGATTTCGCTTGAAAATTCCCCCTCCGTCCGGAATTATCCGGGTAAAATTTAGGGGGAAAAAGTAATTTTGCGGAGTTTTTTTAACAGATTACCATTCCTAACGCAGGATTTTGGATAATCTCTCTTGACGAAACTACATTTTCGCGGTATATTATTCCCTTATACTGCGACCAGATGATTTTTTCATCGGCATCGTTTTGATTTCGCCCAAGAAATAAAACAGACTCCTTGTTTTGTGAATAGGACGGGAAAATAGAACGGCTGTTTTATGGCAACATAAATCCGAAAATTTCAAGTGGAATCCGTATACAACAGGTATTTATACTATGACTACGTGAATTTTTCTTGTTGACGTTGTTTTGATTTCGCCTGCTAGAATCAAACAACCCTTTGTTTGATCGATGGGGGGCGCAATGAAACGATTGAGGTTTGTTATGCAAACCGGAAAAAGTCAAGTGGAACTGGTATATCAGAGATTATAAACTATTAACCATCAGGTACATTAAACATGAACAGTGATCGACGTCATCAATTGGAAAATAACGATTTAGCAGAAAAGGTTCTCGCCTTTTTTGATAAGATTCAGCCGTACATAACCCCTGTTTTATTGGGTATTTTAGTCTGCTTTGTTGCGTACTTGGGCTTAATCGTATATCAGAACAATCAAAATCAGTACTCAGCTACGGTTTGCGACGGCATTTACAGCAATCTCGACAACGCAGCCAAGCTGGAAGAAATCGGTCAAAGTGCCGGAGCGGGCTTGGGAGATTGGGCCTTTACTCTCGCCGGAAACACTCGTTTGATTAACGCTTCCCGTAGTTTACCCGATAACAAAGCGGCGGCTATTGTTGAATTGGAACAAGCGGAAAGCGATTATTCTACCGTTACCAAGGTTGCCAACGCGGAAGAAGTACTGCAAATGGCGATGTACGGTTTAGCCCGAACGTACGAACAGCGCGCGGCTATCGATCCGACCAAAGCCGATTATATCAAAAAGGCGGCGGAAACCTATACGTCTTTAGCTAAAAAATGGCCTGCTGGAATGTACGCCAAACTGTCAACCAGCCGCGCCGCCGCCTTATCAGACGAAACGGTTGTTAAATTACTGGCTGATTACTCCAAATATGAAAAGACGCAGCCCGAAGCCGGACAGCGAAACGATATTCCCTTGGATATAAACGCTCCAGCTCCGACCGATGTTGAAGTCAAAGCCGACGTAGACGTTGCTCCGCTGGATCCCGCCGACGCTCCGAAGGTTGACGAACCCAAAGCTGACGAACCCAAAGCTGAAGAAGTAAAAGCCGAAGAGCCGAAAGCTGAAGAATCCAAAGCTGAAGAATCCAAAGCTGAAGAATCCAAAGCTGAAGAACCCAAAGCTGAAGAAGTAAAAGCTGATGAACCCAAAGCTGAAGAACCCAAAGCTGAAGAACCCAAAGCTGAAGAAGTAAAAGCTGACGAAGTAAAAGCCGACGAAGCCGCTAAATAGGTTTCGTTCTTAAAAGAAACCGATTGCAAAATAGGACGGATATTATAACAATATCCGTCTTTTTTTCTGTCGATAAATCCGTGTATATATCTGTCCAATACAGTATTCAAAATCGGACGGCGTTACGTGCCCGAGAACGACCGCAGGACGGCGAGGACGCCGGTACTCCATGTTATACATTCGTTCCTTTCTGTTTTCGTTGTTTCGCCGTTGTTCAGCACGATTCATGGAATAGTTATCCACCCAATCGTTGTTTCGTCGTTGAATTTACGCTGCTAATTCGACTATACACGGAACCGGGGTTGGCAGTTTGGCTTCCACCGGTTGCTGTTCGAGGTCAATGGTCGGCAGCCTAATCGGGAACTGCGTTCTTTGAACTGAATGAGCTTATATCAATTCCGAGATAGGACTGTATTCCAAAACGGTTAAAATGAGAATAAAAATCATCATACGAATCGTAGAATAAACCAAAAATCGGTGGCTATCCGGTACCCGCCGTAAAAAGGACACCGAGAAAATCAGAACTCCTATCGCGCCCCACCCGCTAACTAGAACGCTGTAATAGGCGGTTTCTATCGGCGAGATAAATCCGTATCCGGTATAAATTAATCCATTTATATAACGCCGGGTTATCAAGCAGAAAATAATCGCCCCGGGAACCAGCAGATTAATTGCCAAAACAATCCGCCCCAAAAACTGGACGCAAAAAACGACAAGATTAAATGGCAGCTGTTCAGACGATTCAATTTCGGTATTGGGATTATTCATAAAAACAAGTTTCTGCGGTTGTTATACTGTTGCCGCGCAATTTTTTATCGATGCCGTTTTGATTTCTTCCCCTCAATCGAACTATCTTTTGTATATCCGGATTCGGGCGAAATGAAACGGCGGGTTTTGTTATACAAACCGGAAAAATCAAGGGGAATCCGTATATCAAAGTCTATCAACAATCAATTTCTACAAGATTCTCTTTTTACAGTTCAGGCCTTTCTTTTCTCCATAACACAAAGAAAGGAAACGCCTGATTGCTGTAGAAAATAAAGCTGAATTATTATTCAGTGGCTTTATTTGTATTCAACCCAGATATTGCGATATTGTACATGATTTCCATGTCCTTGGCAATAAATTCCGCGGGCTTCTCCCTGCTTGGGTTCTCCCTTGCAGCCGGGGGTATTGGATTTGATTTCCAAATTATTATACAACTGAACCCCATTTTGTTTAACGGAAATCTTTGCGTTTTCCGTTTTCTTGCCGTCGGCGTACTTGGCGGGTACAAAATCAATATCGTAGGCTTGCCAAGTCAGCGGGGCGCGGCAGGCGTTGACCGCCGGAGCAGCAGCCTGATAAATTCCGCCGCATTCGTTGTTCAATCCAACCAATCCAAAGCTGTCCAGAACCTGTACTTCATACGCCTGGGCAACGTAAACACCGCTGTTGGAACGAGCCTGACCGCGGGCTTCGGGTTTATAGGACAACATAAATTCTACATGTAAATGATACGGCTTATCCGCCTGAAAATTCTGAGTATTGAACTCAGCCCAAACGGTTCCGGCTTCTTCATTGAGTTTATAGCCGGGTTCGAGATTGATCGTTTTTCCGTCGTATAAGACGGTAGCTCCTTCAGGAGCAGGAGTTCCGAGAGCAGAATTGGCGCGTTCGACCTTAAAAGCCGTGCGAACGCCGCCCTGTGGATCGACGAAATCAATTTTCTTTTCGGAAATATTCAGCACGGCTTTGGAACCGACTTTGGTTTCCGGGACGGGAAGGGTCGCGTTGCCGACAGCCAGAATTTGGAATCCGGTACAAGGCATTTCTACCGTATTGCCGCTTCGTTTTCCGGAATAGAATACTTTAACCTTTTTTGCAATCCAGCCATCGCCGGGAAATCCGCCGGGATAGCCGACCAAGTCAAACTGTCCGTTTCCGCGGGCAATAACCTGAACGGCAAAATACATATCGCCCTTTTGAAACAGATATTCGCCCTGCGCTTGATAATCGGCGTAGTCGTCTGCGTTCGCCTGAATTTGAGCGACTGAAGTATACTCAACTTCCGCTTGAGAGAGCGAGGAAAAACATAAACCCAGCAGGGATACCGCCAGCACAACAAATTTTTTCATAAAAACACCTTTCAGATTTAGGGGGGGAGGGAAATATTCGGCGAAAAAAACACTTTTTCGCCAAATTGTGTGTTATACTATGACCACGTGATTTTTTCTATGAACTCTGTTTTGATTTCGTCCAATCTGCGATTCCTTAAATCACACGATAAGCCCATTATACTGACAAGTAAAACAAAAAACAACCGGGATTCCCCCCAATTTTCATAGAAATTTTAAGAAAAAAGGGCATGAATTGGCTTGTCAATTCTTGTTCTTTTCCCGCTTTGTTCGGTTGTCCGGTTTTATTTTTCGGGTTTAGGGTAGACATTTGTTCTGGCTGCCCATTGCTCCCATTTTTCTGATAGCTGCTTGACTAATTCCGGATATTTACTTGCTAAATCGTGCAATTCCGTTCTATCGACATCTATATCATACAGTTCCCAGACTCCTTTTTTCCCCTTTGATACCAGCTTCCATTTACCCTCGCGTAACGCCCGATTATTTTCATGTTCCCAAAATAAAGGAGCGGGACGATCAATTTGTTCTCCCGACAAAGCCGGAATTAAGCTGATCCCCTGACAGGGCGTTACGTCTTCATCGCCCCGTTTTTGCGGATATTGCGCATTTGCGGCCTCAATACAGGTAGGCATAATATCAACAATATGTCCCGGACCGGAAACCCAATCCCGACCCGGTAGTTTATTCGGCCAAGATACAATCAAAGGAGTCGAAATTCCCCCTTCATGAACGAAATGTTTGTACATTCTAAATGGCGTATCGGATAGATTCGCCCACGGTAAGCCGTAAGAAATATACGTATCGGCCGGCCCCGGCGTAACGCGCCCTGATTTAATCGGAAATCCTTCTCTGGTCCATTCATCGTTTCGGGAAATTGAAGGTTCCGAGGGCGACATCGGCTTGCGTCTGGATTGGGCGTTTGCCTTTCCTTTTGCGTATAAAATCTTTTTTCCGCCCTTGAGTTCCTCTGCGCACGCGCCGTTATCTTCCAGAAATAGAATTAACGTATTTTCAAACTGTCCGCTTGATTTTAGCTGATTTATTATTTGCCCGATTCCCTGATCCATTCGGTCTACCATCGCGGCGTAAACCTCCATTCGAGAAGCAAACCATCGCTTGTCCTGTTCAGATAAACTATCCCAAGCGGGGGCATCGTTGTCGCGAGGAGAAAGCTCCGTTGACGCATCTACAACGCCCAATCGTTTCATTCTTTCCAACCGTTGAACTCTCAGTACATCCCAACCCGCATCAAATTTTCCCTTGTATCGAGCAATATCTTCGGGCAACGCCTGCATGGGCCAATGAGCGGCCGTATAAGCCAGATACATAAAAAACGGCTGACGATTCCCGGATTCTTTATTTTCCTGAGCGTGATTTTGAAGGAATTTAACCGCGTTATCCGAACAAGCCTGCGTAAAGTAATAGGTTCCGGACTGCGGCTTGTACTCAGAATCGTTTTCAGAAGAAATAAATCGGTTACCCCGGATTAATCCGGCGGGCTGAAAATAATTCCCCGCGCCAAAAAGCGTGGTATAACATTCATCAAACCCCCGTTGCACAGGCCAGTTACTTATATCAGAATAGTCCGTATCTCGATTAGTTAGATGCCATTTACCTACCATATACGTTTTATAACCCGCAGGACGAAGAACCTCGGCTATTGTAACGCATTTTTTGTTCAGATTTCCCCGGTAGCCCGGCAAATGAGAATCGCCCATCATATAACCAATTCCCGTTTGATGCGGATATAATCCCGTTAATAAACTCGCTCGGGTCGGACAGCATCGACCGCAGTTGTAAAAAGCTCGTACGCGAACTCCTTGACTGGCAAGCGTGTCCAAATGAGGCGTATTGATTTCGCCGCCGTAACAACCCAAATCGCTAATCCCCATATCGTCCGACATGATTAGCAAAATATTGGGACGCTCGTCCGGCTGTTCAGCTCTCAAAGTCGAAAGAAAAAGCAGCGATACAAGCAACATCGGAAAGAGAATTATCAATTTTATAGATGAAACAGACTTTTTAGATAAATTACGTGCTAATCTCATTTGAGTTTCCTCTCCATTGAGAAAAATATCCAGATAACCATTGCATAAAAGAGAACCTCGCATAAAATCAGACTCCGCGCTTTTTGCGATTCTGTTCTTGGGGTAACAGAATCGTCTTAAAACAAAGCGAGCAGAATTTAACCTCAATTCCGCGATTTTTCCCTTGACTTCTCCCTCAACGTCGTTTTGATTTCGCCCGGCTGGGAGAACAAACTTCCTTTTTTATCAATTCGAGCGAAATGAAACGGCTATTTATGGTAACATAAACCGGAAAAATTTCAAGCGGAGTCAGTTTAGGGTACTTCTATTAAATGCTTTCAGAGACTAGCTGCGGAGTTTTTTTCGCCTGTAAAAGGGAGAAAAGACCCAATATTTGGCGATATGG
>CAYZMZ010000013.1:17967-20821 GCA_964479655.1 uncultured Planctomycetaceae bacterium | reverse complement strand
CTCGTGAAGGTCGCGGACCGAAAGATTTCAAAGACGGCGAAGATCGTCCAATGCCTCCGATGCCCCCGCGTGATTTCCGTGGAGATCGCGGACCCGAAGGTTGCCCGGACTTCCGTCCCGGCGATTTCCCGCGAGATGGATTTAAGGGACCTCGTGAAGGTCGCGGACCGAAAGATTTCAAAGACGGCGAAGATCGTCCAATGCCCCCGATGCCTCCGAGAGATTAGAATCTTGCCTCAGGCAGTATAATATAAATGCAAATGTCGTTTCCCCGACAGCTGCGGGAGTGAGTCCCGTAGCAAAGCCCCGAGTACGAAGGATCGAAAGACCCTTCGTACTTTTTTGTGTCTGGCGGTAATTCAAAATAGAGGTGTATTCTAAAAGAGAAACCCTCTGCAAATTCATCTTGATTAAAATTGATTAAATTGATATAATCAGGTACTGTTTCCGTTTGAGTTTTTCCGGATATACTGGTTCTACTTGGAATTTACCTGTTTGTGTTATCATAACAGCCGTTTCGTTTCGTCCTAATCCGTAAAACAGGGCGTTTGCTCCTCTTGGAGGCGAAATCAAAACGGCGTCGTAAGGCAAAATCAAGTAGTTCTAGTATAAATACCTGACGAGTCTGCTAATTTTAGCGGCGGAAAAAATCTAATGCGGAGAATGTATCCCTCCCCCCAAAAAACGATAAAAAATCAAATGAACGAAATAAATTTTTCTTTGGATAAACCGCGCAAATTATTTGTTACCGGAGCAACAGGGTTTATCGGGTCTACAATAATCCAAAAATTGTTGGCAAGAGGTCATTTTGTAACGGGGCTATCTCGTTCAAAGCCGACTTTTCCGCCGGGATTTGTTGGAACTCCGGAATCGCTTTGGGAACATCCCAATTTTATGTGGGTTCAGGGCGATATTCAATCTGTCGAAACGCTTAAAAACGTGATGTCGGGGGCGGAAGGCGTATTTCATCTGGCAGGCTATGCGAAAAATTATTCTCCTGACAAATCGATTTATACAAAAATCAACGTCGATGGTATGAGAAATGTATTTATTGCCGCGAAAGAATTAAAGGTACAAAAGATTGTATGGACGTCTTCCATAGTAACCTTCGGTCCGACGGCAGCGGGTATGACGGGCGACGAATCCATGCCGAGAATTACCGATAAGTACTATACGGAGTATGAACAGTCCAAGTCTATTGCCGAAAAAGAAGCGTTGCAATGGGCGGCAGAGGGATTGCCGGTGACGATTGTTAATCCTGCCCGGGTTTATGGGCCCGGACAGATGTCCGAAGGGAACGCGATGACGCAGTTGATTAGCGATATTATGGCAGGTCGAATGCCGTTTTTACCCAATTGCGGGGTAAATATTGGAAATTATGTTTTAGTCGACGACGTCGCCCAAGGTCAGATTTTAGCGATGGAACGCGGGCGAATCGGTCAGCGGTATATTCTTGGTGGAGAAAATGCGTCTTTATGCGAGGTGTTTAGCAAGGTAGAGGCGATTACCGGTAAACGTCATTTCAAGCTGAAATTGCTTAAGTTTGGACCGATGTTGTTCGCCCGAGTACAGCTGTTGATTGCCAAACTGTTTGGAATCTATCCGCGAATTACGCCCGGCTGGGTAGCAACATTTGTCGATGACTGGGTTTATTCTGTCGAGAAAGCGCGTCAGGAATTAGGGTATAATCCTACGGGAATCGACGAAGGGTTTACGAAAACCTGTCAATGGCTGGCGGAAATCGAGAAAAAATCGTAGGTGAATATAGGTTTATTCAGTAGAAAAAACATTCAAAAATCAAAACTGCAAAATTGCAGATCGAGACATTTATAAAATCAAAAAATCAGATTATTCAAAGGTCGATGAACGAAAATCAAATCACTCAATATTTATCCGATCAAACGCAGCAGGCAACCAATTGGTCGTTTCGAGAGCTGTTTAGGCAGCTGTTTACCACGCCTCAATTCAAGCCGACGATAATACTTGTGTATATGGCTGTTGCTTTGTGCGCTTGGAAAAGTTTACCGATTAAACCGACTATTGATACGTTACCCGCGTTTACGCTTTCAACGCTGATTTATGGCACATGGAAAATAGGGGCAGCAGCGGTACTGTTCGGAATTATCCCGTGCGGAATAGTAAAACTGATTTTTAAGGAATCGCTTGCAGAATACGGACTACAGCGGGGAATTCTTCCTCGCGTTTTGTTTTCTGCCAGTATTTTAGTTCCGATTATGATAACGATTGGTTTTTTATCCGGTATGAATCCCTTGTTTACAAATGTTTATCCGCTTAATCCGGCCGTATACTGGGTAAGTCAGTCGATAAACTGGTATTTTATACATGCGATACTGTATGTATTTTTATATTATCTGGCTTTCGAGTTTTTCTTCCGGGGATTTTTACTTCATGGTTTAAGCGATTCCTGCGGGATAGTAAACGCGCTATTGATTCAGGCGGCGGCAGCGGCGTTTTTCCATTTTGGTCATCCAAACAGCGAATTATGGAGTTCGTTTATGGGAAGTTTGCTCTGGGGATTTATCGCGCTGCGGAACCGATCGATTATTTCCTGCTGGCTACAACATTCGTCTTTGGGCATTGCCTTGGACTGGGGAATGATTTATTTTGGAAAATGAATTAAATGATTCTACTGATCGAACGGCAATCCGCCGGGCGTTGCTGAACTGGTTTCAGACAAATGCTCGCGCGTTGCCGTGGAAAGAAAATATTTCGGCGTATCGCGTTTGGATTAGCGAAATTATGCTTCAGCAAACGCAGGTTGGAACGGTTTTGGATTCCTATTTTAGCCGTTTTATCGAAAGATTTCCGACAGTAACCAGCTTGGCAAAATCGG
>CAYZMZ010000013.1:6689-17957 GCA_964479655.1 uncultured Planctomycetaceae bacterium | reverse complement strand
TAATGGAAAGATATTTCGAATTCCTGATTATCAAAGAGGTTATTCGTAGAATTTTCAACAATTAAATGAATTTTGGGAGGACTTGAATAATATACCCAGTGGTAGCGAACATTATACAGGCATGATTTCGTTAAAAAAAATAAATCGGTTTTGCAGCTATGGGAAGGATTGGGCTATTACTCGCGGGCACGTAATATATACAAAGCGGCTCAGGTGCTGGCAGATAAATATAAGGGAGAATTTCCCCGTGATGCGTCGTCGGTTGAAAGCCTGCCCGGTATAGGCCGCTATACAGCCGGGGCGATTTTATCGATTGCTTATAATTTGCCGGTTCCGATTTTAGAGGCGAATACGGTTCGTATTCATGCGCGATTATTAGGGATCAACGCGCCGACAGAATCGAAGGCGATTCAAAATATATTATGGGAAGCCGCTAAGCAAATTCTGGATAAAAAGTCGCCAGGAACAATTAATCAGGCTTTGATGCAATTCGGTCAGCAGGTTTGCAAAAAGCGGCCGCTTTGCGATCAATGCCCGATTTCTCAATACTGTCAAGCGAAACGGCAAGGACTTGAAAATAGTATTCCAATTCCTAAAATTAAGCCTAAAACGATTTTTTGGCATCATGGGGCGGTTGTAATTTACGATAAACAGAATAGAATATACCTTAGATGTCATCTTCCGGGCGAGCATTGGGCAGGATTGTGGGATTTTCCCCGCGTAGATTTGGATAGTATACAAACAGATACAAAAAATCCGGTGGAATCGTTGGTTCAATCCCAATTTGGATTGAAAATCAGACTGATTTCTCCTGATCCGTTTTTATCCATTGAGCATGCGGTTACAAACCATAAAATTTCACTGGATTGTTTTTTGGGCGTAATTCAGGAATCCGGAAAGACAGATAAAGCGGCGGAAGGTCAGGTATGGATTCCAGCGGAAAAGCTAAAGGATTATCCGTTGAGTTCGACAGGACGTAAAATCGCCGATAAAATTAATCAAATCGACAGAATTAAAGTATGACTTCTTGATTTTTTCTATCGGCACCGTTTTGATTTCGCCGCAATACGAATAAAAACTTTCCGTTTTACCGATCAAGGCGAAATGAAACGGCTGGGGTTTGTAATTCAAACAGGAAAATTTCAAGTTAAACCAGTTTAAAGAGAATAAAGTAAAACAATGAAGATAATAATGATGGGCTGCGGACCTTTTGCTGTTCCGACCTTCCGTTTACTGGCTCAACAGCCGAATCATCAAGTTGAATTGCTGATCAGTCAGCCAGTCCGCGAAAAAAAACGTCCGGTAGACGTTTCCCCTACGGTTCGTGCGGCAGCAGAACTGAATATACCCGTGTGGCAGCCGGATAGAATAAACGACAACGTAGATCAACTGCGCAGTTACAACGCGGATTTATTTGTCGTGTGCGATTTCGGGCAGATTCTTTCACCGGATGTTTTGGCCAGTGCTCCTTTAGGGGGATTGAATTTACATGGATCTTTGTTACCCAAATATCGCGGCGCGGCTCCGATAAATCGCGCGATTATGGCAGGCGAAACGACGCTGGGAGTTACGGTAATTCATCTTACCCCTCAATTGGATGCCGGACCGATGGTTGCTCAGGCGAGTTTGGAATTGGGGTCAGACGAAACTGCGTTGCAGGTTGAACCGCGGCTGGCGGAATTAGGTGCCCCGCTGGTTTTATCGGTTGTTAATAAAATGAATGACGGCAATATAATTTCCCAGTTGCAGCCGGAAGGACAGGCAACCCGTGCGCCTAAATTGAAGAAGGCGGAGGGAAAAATCGATTGGTCGCTGCCTGCCGAGCAAATAAGAAATCTGTACCGAGCCTTTGAACCGTGGCCTCAAACGCATTTCTTTTGGACGTGCCGCGGGAATCAGTTGCGCCTAATTCCGCGCTCTGTTCCGACCGTAGAATTTGCAAATCTATCCCCAGACGCCGCCCCTGGAACGGTGTTAGAAGTTTCAGATCGGTTGGTAATTCAAACCGGAGCCGGAGCGATTGCTTTTACGCGAATTCAGCCGGCGGGCAAAAAAGAAATGGATATAAAATCCTTTACCTTGGGATACGCGATTCATCCGGGTGAAAAGGTTGAATAAGCCGAATATTTACAGGGGTTACAGTTGGGTACAATAATCCGAATTAACCCTTTGTTTAACGATTGGCGAGGAAATAAAACGACTGATATACATTTGTGCAATCCCCGCTTATATGAACTTGTTTCCTTGTTTTCCTCCCCGTTTCGTTTATCCTTGATTTATACCATTTTATCCGGAGTTATTACCTATTTTCTCTGACTAAATTTCATCCCTTTCAAAAACTTTTTCAACAATTTTCGGCTTTGGATCCTTAATATAATAGGGGGGAATTAAAATCGATTTTTCGATTCCGCTAAAAGATGGTAGCCGCCTTTACACGGCAACGAATTTTGAGTATAATATTTAGTATATAAGATGAAATGCGAAAACAGAATAATAAATCTGGTATCCAAGATGATTTTTCTTTGAGATGCCGCCCGTTTCATGGCGCTGCGGGGAATCCAACTTCCTGAATCGCCGTTGATTCAGGGGATTTCGACCCTCTCGAATTTGTTGGACAGTTCAATTTTATTTTAAAATCAAATGAAAACATTTATTGAATATCACATTTTTTACCTATTAATTATTGTAGCATTACTTTCATGGGCAATCTACAGTAACCAATATGCCAGTAAAACAGAGGAAACATTTAAAGAAATTTGCTGGTTATTTGATAGTTTGTCCAATTCAATGGCTCACTCAGTGGAGTTACTTCACGAAAATACTGATTTTAATTCAGAGAACCCCGATGCATCTGAAGGATTGTTCAGAAGAATTGTGCAACTTGATTTACCACTTCAGTCTGCTGTACTAAGAAGAATAGCACTTAGAATTTTGAGTAATCCTGAAGCCACCGTTCGTGTTCAGTCTAAACTATGTGTACGTTCTCAGTTGTTGAATGCGGGGATTTTTGATTATTACAAAGAGCAGGATATGGCTAAAAATTTGCGCCAAACGAAAAATCTTCAGCAAGGTTTTATATTATGACTAGCCCCTTCTTTACGCGACAGTGCTCCCATATATAATAGAATCAAGGAGACTGAATTATGAAAGAAAATGACGAAAATATCGTCAGCACAGTACCGACCACGGAAACGAAGAATAGGTGCTCGCTGTTGGTTTAGAAATTTCGTTCGTCCCGAATTTGTTAGGCACGTCAGACACTTGACGACAAAAAATTTGCGTCCCGCCGTCTGCTTTTTGCCCGTATTTGACTATTATCTTCCGGTATATCTGAGGGCGAAATCGAACAACGTCGAGGGGAAAATCGCGTAGTAATCGCCCTCCAATTCCGCCTCAGGCGTCTTGGGAATCATCGTTTGAAGAAATCTTGTCCTGGCAATCGCTGTTTTGGGAAATCTTATCCGGGATAGTATTGTCTAGAGAAATCTTCTTCGAAGCGGTTCGGGTCTGAATATACTCCTTGGCTGAAATCCCCATTGAAACGTAAAAATTCAGAAGCTGTTCGACGGAAATCTTGGCGTCCCATACATCGCTGGAAGGTACCATAATTACCGCTCCGCCGAACGGAACTGGAGCGGTGGGGATAATTACAGCACGATACGTATTGTCCTGAATCACAAATTCGTCCGAGGTCGGCAGTAACGCTAAAAAAATCGTTCCGCCAAAGCGGCAGTAAACCGGGGACATGTTTTGCAGCTCCGACGAATTGTCCGCATCCATTAAGTTTACCAACTGGCGGGTTGAACCGTAAATCATTCCAACGGCGGGAATCTTTTTCATCAGCCAATCCGTCCATTCGGTAATAAATCGTTTGGACGTGTTTTCGATAAACAATCCCAAAAGAATGATAAACGCCAATACGGCAATCCAGCCGAATAAATACGAAAGACTGGAGGACTGCGTGAATTGCATTCCGATTTTACCCAGCGATTTCCCGACTACTGTGCCGGGTCCTAAATACATCGCCAGAAACGATACCAGCCAAATCACAATTAATCCGGTCGCTACAAACGGCAAAAGAAAAATTATACCTGTTAAAAACGACTGCGAAACACGTCTGAAAATATTCATGGGTGATTATCTCCAAATTCCTATTGACAATATTACCGAAATTATCTATACTGGTTCCACTTGACTTTTTCCGGTTTGCATAACAAAAATCAGTTGTTTCATTTCGCCTGAATCGGTAAAATAAGGGTTTATTTGATTCAGGAGGCGAAATCAAAACGACGTTAAGAAGAAAAAATCAAGTGGTCATAGTATAAAACAATACTATGGTTGATCCGATGATTTACGCTCTGATCGCTCCGATTTTTCCGCGATAGCTTTTTACAGCTCCGGCGGCGGTATTGTCGATCAGCAACGTATCAATAACCGCGAAGAGTTTTACCGATTCCACTTGAAATTTTCCGGCTTATATTGCCTTAAATCAGCCGTTTCAATTCGTCCTAAACAGGAGAGTTCGTTCTTCCTGCGGGGCGAAATTAAAATGGAGTGGAGAAAAATCACGTAATCAAAGTATAATACATCGAAATAACCCATTTACATTATACCATATTTTACCAGAAAGTCTATATTGATGAGCGCAAGTTTGCCGACCAGTGTTCCGTTGCTGGATTTAAAGCGAGCGGAAAGACCCCTTCACGAGGAAATTAAATCCGCCTTGGGACGGGTAGTCGAAAGCGGAATATATATTTTAGGGGCGGAAATCAAGCAATGCGAACAGTCGATTGCCGCCTATAGCCAAACTAAACACGGTATCGCGTGCGGTTCCGGTACAGACGCCCTGCTGTTGGCTATGATGGCGTTGGAAATCGGTCCGGAAGACGAAGTAATTCTGCCCAGCTTTACTTTTTTTGCGACCGCCGGCTCTGCTGCCCGACTGGGAGCGAAACTGGTTTTCGCGGATATTCTGCCGGATTCTTTTTGCATAGACCCTCAGTCGGTACGAAAACTCATTACGTCCAAAACCAAGGCGATTATTCCCGTTCATCTGTACGGACAAAGTGCGGACATGGGTTCATTGATGAACATTTCTCGCGAATACAATATTCCTCTGGTAGAAGATTGCGCGCAGGCGATTGGGGCTCAATGGGAACAGCAACGCGTTGGAAGTATGGGAGCGATGGGCTGCTTGAGTTTCTATCCGACAAAAAATTTAGGCGCGGCAGGAGACGGCGGGATGGTTATTTCCAATAACGATCAGCTAGCTGAAAAAGTCGAATTGCTCCGCGTGCACGGCATGAAACCGCGTTATTATCATCAAATGGTTGGTATAAACGGACGTTTGGACGCCTTTCAGGGAGCTACCTTAAACGTAAAATTCCCTCATTTGGATGAATGGATTGCTATGCGTCAAAACAACGCTAAAATTTACGGCGATCTGTTTGATGCCGCTGGACTAGGGGACAAAATTACCGTTCCGCGTCAAGTGCATCCCGGTCGACATGTTTGGAATCAGTACGTAATCCGTGTTCATGGCGGAAAACGCGATGCCCTTCGTGCGTATCTAACCGAGCACAAAGTAGGATCCGAAATTTTCTATCCCTTTGGAGTGCATCAGCAGCCCTGTTTTGCCAGTCAAGGGCTGAAATGGGACAATCTGCCTGAAACCGATAAGGCGGGCGAAGAAGTTCTGGCGTTGCCCAACTTCCCCGGTTTAACCGAGCCGGAACAGCAGGTTGTCGTTAATACGATTACCGAGTTTTTCAAATAAAACCATCGGTTTACGAAAATTCACCCTTTTGTTTTCAGAGGGTAGAATCGAGAGAAATCAAAGTTGGATTTATATAACGTCAAACCCGCTGCTAAAACCTGTTGTCAAACCGGGCATGAATTTCAGCCCGGGGAGATGTTCTATAGCGCACTGTTTTATGATTCAACCGATGAGATGTTAATTCGCCGCGATTTTTGTGCCGCCGCTTGGGAAAAAGTGACGCAAAATCGCGCCGCAACATCAAGTGGATCGATTGATAGCACTGACAATAATTCCACCACTACGGTAACCTCTACGGCAACCGCAGATACAATCCCGGAAACGGCGGCCTTGTCTATGACGGCGGTTTCAGATACAGAGGCAAAATCTGCGTCTACTGCCACAACAACGGAGGCAAAAACTGCGGCGAAGGCGGCGTATAATCGCAATTCTATTTTGTCGGCTAATTCCGCAATTTACGCGTACTGGCGTTGTGAAGTACCGCCTCTAAAACAGGAGGATCATAGTAAACCCGCAACCAACGAACAGTTGCTGGAATACTTCGATTTATTGCGCCAGCAGCCGGAGCAGGCGGATAAACTGTTTGTTCTTACGCTTCTGCTAACACGTAGACGAATTTTCAGGGAAGACGAAACGATTGAGTTTGAAACAGACGATTTGGCGGACGAGCTAGCCGCCGATTCGTCCGAATCGAACGCGCCGAAGATGAAAGTCTATTGCCCGCGTCGGGACGAATCCTATACAGTAGATATTGTTGATATTCTCCTTCCGCGTCAGGACGAAATTCAGCTGGAATTGGAAAACCTCCTTTACGGTACCTCGGAAGAGAATACGTAAAAGTACCGCGGAATCAAAAATCGTTTCTTATCGCAGTTTACCGCTTCGCTTTGAGTTTTTGGTACGCTTCAACGGCCAGGGAATCGCATTTTTCGTTTTCCGGATGTCCGTTATGTCCTCGAACAAAAGTATAGGTGATTTTATGAGTTTGATTTAATTCGTCCAAAATCATCCAAAGATCGACGTTTTTTACCGGCTTGCCAGAGGATAGCTTCCAGTTCTTTTTCTTCCAGGATTTAATCCATTTTGTTAGTCCGTCGCCGACGTAGGAGCTGTCCGAAACCAATTCCACGGAAACCGGACGAGTAAGCGATTTCAATCCTTCGATAACCGCCATCAATTCCATTCGATTATTGGTCGTATCCGCCTGCGCCCCCGAGCGAACCTTTTCTTTTCCGGTGGCCGCGTGCCGTAAAATAAACGCCCAGCCGCCCGGACCGGGATTTCCGCTGCACGCACCGTCTGTATATAAAATTACTTCGCTCATTTGGTTTGTTGGGAGGATTTTTGATATGCTCCGAATTTATACGTTTAGAACCGGAGTATGATCGACGGCTATTCTACTCGATAATTAGATTATTGTCAATACGACAGAGGAAAATTAAACAGCCGTTTCGATCGCCTTAATCGGTAAAACGGTGAGTTTTATTCATACTGAGGCGAAATCAAAACGGCGTTGATAGGAAAAATCAAGCAGTCATCGTAGAACTCGTTCTTTATTTTTTTGGCTGAAAAATAGCGCAGAATCCGCCGTCGCGAACCATATCCAGTTCCAGAACATCGGTCGATTTGACTTCAACCGTCTTCACAGCAATCTTTTCTGCGTCCTGAGCACTTTCAGGAACGTCAGAAAACAGCTGCGCCTGATACACGCAGCCGGGCTTGAGAAACGACAAGGAGACACTTGTCTTGCGCGGTTGCTGGTTGGTAATCGCGCCCAGATAGAACGTTTCACCAGTTCGTCTAATCTGAACCAGGTACTCGCCGATTTTGCCGTCCAAAGCCTGCGTTTGTTCCCAAACGGAAGGCAGATTCTTTAAAAATTCTACTCCCGGTTGTCCTTGATAAGCTGAGGGATCGTCACAAAGAGTCATCAGGGGTGAATCGTACAGGCAGCATAACGCCAGAGCGTGCGCACGAGTACCAATTTCCTGACAAGGCGGCGTTCTCATTTGGTGTTGTTTTGTAAATGTATCCAAATGGCGATTGCGGAATCCGCCGGGGGTATAGTCACCAGGTCCGCAAAGAAAACGCGTAAACGGAATCGTCGTTTGATGCGTTGTCGTTACACCGGAGGTAAATTTATTGTATTCATTTCCCCGAACCGCTTCACGAGTAATCTGATTCGGATACGCACGCTGTAGACCTGTTGGTTTGTACATTCCATGAAAATTAACCATCAGATGATACTTCGCGCCGAGCTTGGTAACGTCGGCAATCCAATTTACCATTTCTTGATGATCGCAGTCCATAAAATCGATTTTAACTCCCGCAGCGCCCCATTTTTCGTAGGCTTGGAACGTTTTTTCAACACCGCATTCCAGTATATCCTGATAATGCAGCCACAGGAAAATTCTAACACCTTTCGATTTCGCGTAAGCAAGAGCTTCCTGAATATCGACTTTATCGTTTCCTGCTGTTGTATCCACTTTCATGCCCGGCTTGCGCTGGAACTTGGAATTAAAATACCATGGATCGTCTACGGTCGTATACTTCCAGCCCATTTGAGCGGAAAAATCGATTCGCTTCTTTAACGTTTCGGTACTCAAATCCTTGTTTGCGACGGGCCACCAGTCCCAAGACGAAACGCCCGGTTCAATCCAGCTGGTATCCTCCAAGGCGCATGGGGCACTGACGTTGAGAATAATTCCCGAGTTATTAATCAGATCGATGGGTTTTTCACCCAGTAAGATAACACGCCACGGCGATTGAGCGTTTGCCTGTCCGACAACGCACCCGTTTCTATCTCGACGCGGGGTCAGAAGCGTTTTCAGCGTAACAGTCCCGTTTTCGGCGTTTCCCTTTTCGCAGGCGGTAAATTGCGCTCCGGACCAGTCGGTCAATTCCGCTTCTGTAATGGCGGCGCAGTATTTTTCCGTTTCAACAACCAACGGGCAGATTACAAACGATTTCGGGGTAATTGACGACAGCTTTTGCTTTTCAAAGGTCTGTTCTTGAGAGGAATTAAAATGGTTGAATACCGACATCCAGGCGAACTCGTCGGCGGGAAACGTGTATTCCGTTTGATCGGCTTCCAGAACGAATTTATTTAACTGCTGTTGTTCGGGAACAACGTATCGAAACGCGATTCCATCGTTATAAACGCGAAAAACCAGATTCAAAAGCCGCTTGGGAGCTGACTTTTCTTCCACCGATACTGTCAATTCGTTGCATTTGTCCTGGTAAACAGACTGCTTTGAGAAACGGGTTGTCCAAGTTTGATCTACCGGAGTAATTTTCGATTCAAGAACCTGTACCGCTGAAAATGTGTCCTGTCCCTTGAACTTCAGCCCCAGTTTGGAATCGCTCAAAACGGCGTTTCCATGATACGTTAAATTATAAGTCATCTGATCGCCTAATTTAACGTCTACTTTTACAGACTGGTCGGGTGACTGAACGGTTAGCGTTTCGCAACGGGCCAAAGACGGATTGAATAAAACAGCGCAGCATCCGACTGCGGTTGCCCAAAAACAATTCAACAAAGATTTCATGATAATTCCTTTCGTTAATAAACCAAAAATCTAACCTTATTATAAAAATGGGAAGAATTTTTGTCAATAGACCCCCGAGAAAGAGATAACGACCATTTGAGAGCATTTATAATAGGTCGAATTAGGAAAATGTATTATGACAGATCAATTTTTCCTATCGACGCCGTTTTTCTTTCGCGCCCCCGATTTTAGCGGTTTTCAGAGACTTGGGGAAAAAGCGGGTGCTCCCTAGGATTTTTGCTGATTTTGAATACAAGATACCCGCCGGATAACCGTAATTACGGCGCAAGCACCGTAATTACGGACTTTCAGGCGTCTTCCCATCTTAAATAACGCCGATTACATCGGAGGCGGACCGCCTCCACCCGGACCTCCTCCACCTCCTGGCGGCGGAGGCGGAGGTCCACCGCCATCATTGGGGGGTGGCGGAGGAGGACCGTTACCATCGTCTGGAGGGGGCGGACCATCGCCATCTCCCGGAGGCGGACCATCGCCCCAAGGCGGCATATCGCCCGGCTGGGCGTTATCTCCCCCCTCGTCCGGCATAACAATACCAAACGTCGGATCATCTTTGGATTTTTTCTTGCGCGCGGGAGGCGGTCCCATCGGGGCCAGCTTTTTCAATTCGGCTTTTTGTTCTTCCGTCATATCTTCAAACTTCATGCCGGGTTTAAACCAGGACGGCATTTTAGGCGGAGTGCGCATTTGACCACCTGACGGAACGCCGGACGGACGAGTTTGTCGTTCTCCCAGCGTTGTGGCACGCTGAGATATTAAAGCCGAGGTACGATTCTTTTCGGATTCATCCGTTAATTTGGGCAAGGTAACGTTGCCCCGGTACGCAAACGCGCCGGCAACAACGGATTCACCCTCTTTTAAGCCGTCGGTAATTATCACCTGAAGGTCGTTGCTGGAGCCGATTTTTACTTCCCGTTTACTCCACTTGCCGTTGTTGTATTGAATACAATAATATTTATCGCCGTATTCAAAAACACAATGGACAGGAACCAACAGCACGTTGCTTAACGCTTCAACTTGAATTTTACATTGCGCCGTTAAGCCCGAACGGATTCCCTTGGGAGGATTATTGATTTTTAAGAGTACTTTGTATTCTTTGATGTTGCCGGTAAAAAAGTTGGACGGCTCTGCGTAATCGTTGACCTTGAAAATTTCGGCGGAAATCACCTGATTGGGTAGCGAATCAATAAAAACGTTGGCTTTCATGCCGTTTCGGATAAGCCAGATTTTTCCTTCGTTGATTCTGCATTCAACCTGCATTTTTTCAGGATTCGGTAATCGAATAACCGCCTGTCGTTCACGCAAGGCCAGACCTTCTTCAATAACCACGTTGGTTCCATGACGGCTGCTTTGGTTCGCATAAACAACCTGTCCATCTTGAGGAGCGGTAATATTGCAGAGGGCAATTTGCTCTAAGACTTCCTTCATTTTTAATTTATCAACTTCCAAAGCGCGCTTTTTGGCAGATAAATTTGCTTCGGCAGAGGCAATATCGCTGTCTAGCTGAATCACCTGCTTGGCTCGTGAGTAATCTTGATAAACCTTTAACTGCGTTTGGGCAGAAATCAAATCCAAGCGGGCACTTTCAACGGCAAAGACATCGGATTCCAGCTGAAGCGAGGTGACGTAGCCGCGTTCGTACAATTTTTTAGAGTATTCTTTATACTCTTTTAATCGACGAAGCGTTTCTTCTTCTACGGTAACCTTGCTTTTGTACTGCGTTTCGTTGAGAATAAAAGTACCTTCGAGAAACTCTTTTTTGGCGATAATCGCGGTTTCGAGCTTGCTTTGCGCCTGAACGACATCGGCCTCGGCGTTATTGAGTGAAATTTCCTGTGAATCTCGCTGGTCTTCCAGCTTGGAACTATCCAAAGTACAAAGCCAATCGCCCTTTTTAACAATCGTTCCTTCGGGAATCAGTGTTAG
>CAYZMZ010000013.1:0-6679 GCA_964479655.1 uncultured Planctomycetaceae bacterium | reverse complement strand
TACTGGTATATTTTGCCTGAACCTCGCAAACGATTTCTTTGTTTTCCGAACTGGATACATCTCCCTTTTCGGTAATTTCGTTGATAAAATTATCTCTGATAACCTTATATTCTATCACATTTGTATCGCTGGAAGAAGAAAAAGTTGAGGAAATCCAAGATAAGCCGACTATTATGACAATTAGAACTGCAACGCCGATTAAGGTATAGCGAATAGCGGATATTTTTAATAGCTTTAACATCGAATTTTTATATTGTGGGGAATTTCAAAGGGGGGAAACGGATAAAAACGCTTGCAGGGGGGACCGTAAACAGGAATATTGCGTGGTTTATACGAAAACTACTTGATTTTTTCGGTCGCCGCCATAGGACGCGGTTTGCAAACATCTTGTTTTTCAATATTTGAATATTTTTTGTATATTCCCCCTAAATATAATCGGGCAGGACTTCAAATTATTGCAGGGAACTTTCAAATATACGGGTTCTACTTGACTTTTTTCTGTTTGTATAACTAATCTTAGTTGATTCATTCCGCTTCCATCGATTAAATAAAGGGTTGTATGATTCTGGCGGGCAAAATCAAAACGACGTCAAGAGGAAAAATCACGTAGTCATCGTATAATTGCCTTCTGCCTTCAGTCGAAGGAGTTTTTCGCGGTACGAGGAAGAAAAACAGCCGACTGGAAGCAAAATTGAATTGTTGGACGTCCCCCTGTCAGATATTATACTACCAGAAATAGAAAAAGTCAGATAAAAAATGCAAAAAGGATATAAATAAAAGAATTTATTTATGAAATGGTAACAAAAAATCGGCGTTTCCCCTTCCCTTTTTTCGCCTGAATGGGTATAATAGGGCACATGAGGAAGACCGACTTGTCGAGAGAGTCGGTTTTTTCGACGTGAATCAGTCATAATCAGAATCGAACAGACGTAATATTATACTGGTTCCACTTGAAATTTCCCCGTTTTTTATGACCATATCCCCAGCCGTTTCATTTCTCCCCCCAATCGAGACAACAAAGGGTTCGTTCGATTTATTTGGCGAAATCAATCCGGCGAGGGAAAAATTACTCCGTTACAATACAAAACCAGCATAATAAATATAGTATATAGTCAGTTTAATATATCCTTTTTTCCGATAAATATCCGCACCCCAGATTTTTACAATGTCCACCGATAGTACCCCTGTTGTAACCCCGCTTCGTCAAGAAATAATCGTTTGTGCCAAAACAATAGTCATAAAAGTCGGTTCCCGCTGCCTGACAGACGAAAATCGTCATTTAGACCATGAACATATCAAGCATTTGGTAGAGCAAATATCAGAAATCAATCAAACTGGCCGGCGGGTCATTCTGGTTTCCAGCGGCGCGGTAGCTGCCGGTATGGACAGACTTCTGCTTACCAGCCGTCCGACGAACCTGGCTCATTTACAAGCAGTCGCCGCCGTTGGACAAAGTGCCTTGATTGAGGCCTACCATCGGCATCTCACTCCGTTCAATATTCCTGCCGCTCAGGTACTGTTGACCAACGACGATATGAAAAATCGAACTCGGTATCTCAACGCACGGAATACGCTCAACGCCCTGTTGGACTTTCAAACTTTGCCGATTATAAATGAAAATGACACGATTTCTGTAGATGAACTAAAAACCACCTTTGGAGATAACGACAATCTGGCGGCTTTGGTCGCCAACCTGGTTCAGGCGGAGTTGCTGATTCTGCTTTCCGATGTTGACGGCTTTTTCGACGGCGACCCGTCCGATGCGAACTCCAAGGTTATTTCTACCGTACTGAATGTAGACGGTCCGTTAAAAGACCTTATTTACGATAAAGCGAACTCTCTTAGCAAGGGAGGAATGTCCAGTAAAATCCGAGCGGCTCAGCAAGTTACCTCTGCAGGAGGCAGCGTGATTATTGCTCGCGGGAGAACCCCTTATATTCTTCGGCAAATTTTGGAAGGTCAAGAGGTCGGAACCGTATTTTTGCCGCATGGAGAGGCGCATAGTTCCCGACAAAACTGGCTCGGATTTGCCTCCGAACCGTTGGGCAGTATCTGCGTAGACCAGGGCGCGGTTACGGCTTTGGAGCAACAGGGGCGAAGTCTGCTGCCCAAAGGGGTAAAGCGGGTTTACGGTCATTTTGAAAAAGGGGATGTTATTTCCATCTGCAATATTAACGGAGAAGAGTTTGCCAGAGGGCTGTCGAATTATTCTTCCGACGATATTCAGCGAATCCGGGGACTTCATACTCACGAAATTGAGGACGTCCTCGGACGCGCTCCCTATGAAGAAGTTGTACATCGAGATAATATAGCGTTGCGATAAAAGTATTATGCCAAACTTGCAATTCAGAATATTCAGAAGATACCGGATGGAAATATCGCTTGATCAGTGGGTCTGTCCACCGGTTAAAGTACCTTTGGGCTTTGAAATGACGCCGTGGTCTACAGGATTATTGGAATCCCACGGTACCGCCATCTACGAAAGTTTCAAAGATTCTATTGATTCTCAATTGTTTATTACTTTTACGCAAAAAACGCGCTGTATTGGATTTATGAAAGATTTGGTTTCTCGTTCCAATTTTTTACCGAGCACAACATGGCTGTTGCGGGAACGAACCGGAAATACCTGCGCTCGAATGCTCCATTTGTCCAATGGATACAATCTCGCCGGTACCATTCAGGGCGTAATTAAACCGGGATTTATCGGCGGTATTCAAAATGTCGGTATTTTACCCTCTTACCGCGGTCAGCATCTATCTAAATTACTTATCAATTACAGTTTATGGGGTTATCAGCGGGCGGGCTTAAAGATTGTAGAATTAGAAGTAACCGCAGAAAACGAAGTTGCTATCTGTTTATATAAAAAAATGGGTTTTCGTATTTGCCAAGTATTAGAAAAGCCCGCAACGGTAATATAGCCCCAATCGATTTTGACGGGAAGGCGCGAAGTCCCGTGTTTTTCTGAAAATTCGCCCTGAATACCGCAATCCCCAATTTTTTTGCAACCCAAAGCTGACCTCGTTTCGCAGTTCCTGAACCTCTGAATTTGTCGTTCTAAAATTCTCAGTTATGTTTGATTTAAATAGTCAAAAGCAGGTGTTATTGTTATAGTTTTCAGTTACAATCAAGAAAATTTTAAAATTTTTAACTTTTTTTAAGAAAAAATCATAAAACCGGTTGAATTAATCTAAGAAATCGTGTATGATATTCGTATATAGATGACAGAGGTAGGAGAAATCCGTAACCTCACCCCATCTACAGTCGGAGTTTCATTAAAAAGGTAAGTGAATTTTTGGTGAACCCCCTATTTGTTAGATATACAGTCGGAAGCTGTATTTTACATCTAGTTTATAAATTGACGTCTCGTCTGAGAGGTTTTCTCGGCAGGTTGCTTGGCCTGTTGCGAAAAGCCGAATTTGTACGTGTCGAAGTGTTCGACCGTGCAATAACGAAAGGAACACAAACATGAGAAGCGTAAGCGTTATCAAACTATGGCTGGCAGCCTTGTTACTGACGGTAGCGGGCACAGCGATTGCGGCGGAGGCTCCGTGGTCAGTAGACAATATTGTCAAAACTGATTCGGCAGATTCAACCGAAGCTCAGGCGGACGGGTCTGTCCTGCAGATAGAGTTGAATGTAACTCCATCTGGGGAAGCTATTCCCTGGAGCAAATTCAAAATTGTAGATGTCAGCGGTGCTACTGTTGGTACGCTGGATTCTTGGGATGATGAATCTCATCAGTTGTTCTTTGAAGGCGACTGGTCTAAAGTTGTTGGTCTGTACCTGGAAGGTATGGGGCATCGTCAGGAATTATTCCCCAACGCCGTTGTCGAAGATATTCCGGCAGCCCCCGTTGCTCCGGTTATTCCTGCCGTTCGCCCGGAAGTAATCAACAATATTCCCAGCTACCCGGTCAGTTATTCTGAACCGGTTGCCCGAACAGAGCAGCATGTTATTGGCGGCGTAGACCGCGTTGTCCGCGTTCATCGAGATGGCGTCCGTACGATTGATGTCGGAGGTCGCGTAGATTACGTTGACGATCATAACCGCGTTATTCATCACGGCGGCGACGTTTACCATGATGACGTTATTCATGATGATGTTCATCATCACGGAGGTAGCGGAGTTGGCGGTGGTCACGGTCACGGTGGTTCTGGTACGGGTTCTGGTTCTGGTGAAGCCTGTGATTGTGAAGACGGCGAGGGCACTGGAACCGGCGTTGGAGCTGGAGACGGAACCGGTAAAGGTGACGGAGAAGGCGAAGGAACCGGTAAAGGCAAAGGCGAGGGAGAAGGCAAAGATAGCGAAGCTGGTTCTCCTTGGGATATGGACGCTTACGCCAAGGCTAGCGGTCAAGGCGATAAGTTAGCCATGGGAAGCGGTACCGGCTTGTCCGATGCAGATGGCGATTGCCCGTGCGGAGATGAAGGTACTGGTTCTGGCGAAGGTACTGGACCTGGTGAAGGCGAAGGTTCTGGTCCCGGTGAAGGCGAAGGTCCATCTCCCGGTGAAGGCGAAGGTCCATCTCCCGATGAAGGCATGGGTCCCTCTCCTGACGAAGGTGAAGGTCCGGCTCCTGGTGAAGGTCCCGGAACAGGTCCTGGCTGCGGTTGCGGTTGTGAACCCGGTGAAAATCCGCTTGAACCGACTGACCCAAATCAACCGGCTCCTGGTACAGAACCTGCTCCTGGACCTGGCGGTCCCGGTGGTCCTGGTGCTAATATGCTCGGTCCGAATTACAAAAACATGGCCCCGCAAATTCGTCCGCGAATCAAGAATTTAGCGAAGAACTTCCTTCCTGATCCGCCGGTTATTGACGGTCCGGAAATTTACGTATTCAACCCCCAAAAGCCCTATTATAATCCGCAGCAACCCTATTATGGATACGGTTACGGATATGGTGCAGGCGGTGGATACGGTGCCGGAGGCGGCGGTGGTGGAATCGGTAACGTTCCCGAAGGCGCGTTTGATTTCAAAAAGCCGGAATATGAAGACCAGTTCGTTTTGTATATTTCCTGCGGAAACGACAAGACTGAGGGAACCGTCTATCAGGTTAATGAACACGGACGTATTTTAGGTCAGGTTCGTTTGCCCTTTACGGCGACTGGATTGGCGATTCATCGTGATACCGGTTTGGTTTG
This sequence comes from uncultured Planctomycetaceae bacterium, assembly GCA_964479655.1. Classification (GTDB taxonomy): domain Bacteria; phylum Planctomycetota; class Planctomycetia; order Pirellulales; family Thermoguttaceae; genus RUG11551. The sequence continues at coordinate 1,538 of CAYZMZ010000013.1, read as the reverse complement.
CGCCGCTCCTCGAGATGGCGGTAAAATCTACCGAATTAACGATGCAGGTAAGTTTTCAACCGTTATGGAAAACAACGAAGCGGTTGTTCATCCCTCTGACGTTGCTATCGGTTACAATACAGACAGCATGGTTGTAGCAGACGATTTGGCGAAGACCCTAACCGTTTCCAATACGGCCGGCGTTAAGCCGACAACGTACAAGCGGCTCAAGGGCGGTAAGTACGAACAGCCGGAAATGTCTGTCGCTGCTGCGAAAGATCGTTCCGTTTTGTTCTCTTCCAGTGAAGACCCCGGTATTTATCGTTATACAGGCAATGCCACTCAAACGGAACCGGTTTTACCGTTGTCCGGCGGAGTCGCTGCCAGTAACGCAACCGATAAATGGGCTGCCACTCAAGGCGAAGAAATCGTTGTTATGGAAGGCGATCAGCAGCAGTACTCGTACCAAATCCCGCGTAACAAGCTCTACGGAAAAGGCATGTTGAGCTTTGCGCCTCGTGATTCTGTCGTGGTTGCCACCCGTAAGCCCGATGGTTCCAATGAAAATCCTTGGCTGATGCAGTTCAGCAAGGACGAAAACGGCGAAACGAAAGTTCGAAGCCTGTTTGAATGGGATCAGAGCAAGGGAGAAATGGTTGACTTTGTCGTTGGTCCTCGTATGTACTGGGAACAGAACAATACCAAGACCATGAAAAGCATGTACTAATCGATGTATTGCCCGTGAATGAGTTTTTCCGATAACGGACGTTTTCCGGAGAAACTCAGACAACTTAAAACTATAGGACTTACCAGTCGTTCCGGCTTGTAAGTCCTATATTATAGATAGCCTTTGTTATTGGATACAATTATAGAATCGGTGAGGTTTGTTATGAAACGCATGTTGATTATTCTGGTGAGTCTTCTGATTTCTACCGGCTTTGCAAACGCGCAGCAGAATCGGGCGACATCCGTTCAACTGCCGACTTTTGGGTACAATACGGTCAATACAACGGTATCCGTTCCGGATGGAGGACAGACGTACATGGGTGGAATCAAACGATATTCCGAAGGGCGCGTTGAATCGGGCAGTCCGTTGTTGCCGTTTAAGAATCGGTCTATTGGGTACGATTCGTCAGCCAGTTCTTTCCATGTCACGGCATACATTCACAATTTTGACGAAATGGAGCAGCAACTACTTGGTTCTGACCGAACGGCGTCCGGACCGGCTGTTGCCAACGGCAATCGTTTTATCCCGATTCGTTACGTTTCTACTCAAGCGCAGGAAAAGCCCGTTGAGCAAATCGCTCAATCAGGACAGGTTACCGTTCAAAGACGTGCCCGAAGCTCGGCTAAAGCCGCCGCTCCGTTGATTCTTTCCGGGGATAAATCCAGCAAAACAATGCTTGGCAACGTAAAAGAAAACGTTCGTAAACGCTAAAATTGCTTTGAGCGGAACGGACGTATACGCGTAATTACAGCGATAAACACTCTTTGGGCAACCGGTGGTAGCCGAACTGCCCGCCAAGTTGTCTCGCGGTCGTTCTCGTCTATTAAATATT